>JAJYJL010000468.1:1514-6662 GCA_021789565.1 Acidobacteriota bacterium | reverse complement strand
GGGAATAATGAAACCCAAACTTGTGTAGAACGCTACCTGCGCCCAGATGCTCCCGGAATTTGGTTTTTGTGGGAACGCCATTCCCACGCCTCAATCATAGAAACCAACGGGCCAGCCGATACGCCATCACGAGAAAGCGTCGCAGGTCATACTTTCAGAACCTGCCTCTTTGAATGGCGCCCGAAGCGGACCGCAACAGTTCCAAGGCTCATCGCCATCGGCACCTATCAAGGAGCCTTTTCGCCGACATTCATCAGTGTAATGTCCGGAATACGAAACTTAAGGCAGCGATCCTGTCCGTGACAACCAGGACTAATAGAATATAATGAATCGGCCTGATCAGCGAAGCAAAAAATAACGCGCTCGACGGGAATTGCACCCGGCGGGATGCTTTTTCCGCTTTAACCAAGCCTCCTACGACCCCTTTGGGGCGTTGAAAATACCTTCCAGACCTCCTGCCGATTTCACATGGATGTCGCGCTGTGGGAACGGAATTTCCACGCCTTCCTGCCGAAAAGCCGCATCAATAGCGTAATTGAGCCGGCTCCGTAGCAGGAAATGCTTGGCCGGCTCCAGGGTCCACACCAGCAGTTCCATGTTCAGCGAGGAATTGCCGAATTCAATAAACCGGACCTCGGGGGCCGGTTGCTTGAGGACGCCTTCCGTCTCAGCCGCCACCCTGAGTAGCGTCCGGGTCACGGTTTCCAGGTTCGAACCGTAGGCCACACCGACTGGAACGTGAATGCGCACTTTGGGATCACCAATCGACCAGTTGATGACTTTCTTGTTGATAAATTCAGAGTTGGGCACGATCACCGAGATGTTATCGTTGGTTTCAATCAGGGTAGAGCGAAAATTCACCGCGCGCACATTGCCTTCCACGCCTTCCATGGTGATGCGGTCGCGCACGCGAATGGGCCGCTCCACCAGCAGCACCAGGCCGCAAACAAAATTGGCCACAATGTTCTGCAGGCCGAAGCCGATGCCGATGCCGAGCGCGCCCGCGACAACGGCGATGGCCGTCAGATTGATGTTGAGAACCCTCAATGCAATCAGCAGTCCGATCACCCACAGGCAGTATTGAGTGAGCGAGGCCACAGCGTATTGAGCTCCGGCCTCCACGGGCAGCCTGCGCAGGAAGTAAAGTTCCAGCAAGCGCCTGACTTTGCGCGCAATCAATGCGGTGATGACCAGGATCAGGACAAATGCAATCAGGTCGAACGGAGTGATCGGTTCCCCGCCTACCCTGAAGAGGGTGTAGGAGAGAATTCTTTCAACATGGATGAGGAGGTTCATACCTTAGCCCCCCGCAAGACCGGAAGCGGCTTCGCACCTGCCAAGGGCCGGGTTGCAGCAAACGGCACGCTGCCAAACCCCACGGCATACGAAGCCTCCGGTTACAAACCACGCTGATACAAGATTTTACAGGAAGAATTGGGTCTCGGCAGGGATTTTTGCGCACCAAACACAACCCGGTGGGAACCGGATGCCGGGCGGCTACCGGAAACGGCAGAGTTGCTGACAGATACTTTGTGCGGGGCTGCGGAAAAGAAGCTTCGACGGAAAAGACGGGATGCCGGTGATGCCATGCGCCCGCCGCACAACACAGCGGTTGCGCTTGACTCACGGCTGGGATAAGCGTATGAGTTGCTTATTCCAGTTCTGCGAGGTGACATCCATGGCGTGGGTTCTGGCATTCTTGCTGATTGCGGCTTCACCCCTGGCCGCCCAAACCAATGCCAGGTTGCGTGTGATTGCTTTCGGCGCGCATCCTGACGATTGCGACATTAAAGCCGGCGGACTTGCGGCCAAGTACGCCGCGGCCGGAGCAATGGTCAAATTTGTTTCGCTCACCAACGGCGATGCAGGCCATTTCTCTGAAGGCGGAGGCCCCCTGGCCAAGCGCCGCCGCGCGGAAGCGCTTGAGGCTGGACGGCGCATCGGCATCGTCTACGACGTGCTTGACAACCACGATGGCGAATTACTGCCCACGCTTGCAGTGCGCCGCCAGGTGATCCGGGAGATTCGTGAGTGGCATGCCGACATTGTACTGTCGCCTCGGCCCAACGATTACCATCCTGACCATCGCAACACGGGAATCGTGGTGCAGGACGCCGCTTACATGGTGACCGTGCCAGACGTCGTCAGCCACGTCCCCGCCCTGAGCAAGAATCCGGTGTTCCTCTATTACTCGGACCGCTTCCAGCGCCCGCAACCCTTCCGGCCGGATATCGTGGTCTCCATTGATGACGTCTTCGACAAGAAAATCGACATGCTGGACGCGCACGTTTCCCAGGTTTATGAATGGCTGCCATGGCATGACGGCAACCTGGAACAGGTGCCGAAAGACCCTGCGGCCCGCGAGCAGTGGCTCCGGTCGCAGTGGCGGAGCGGAGTGCCCGCCGCGTGGAAGGCATCACTCAGAAAGTGGTATGGCGCGCAGGCGGATTCCATCCGTCACGCCGAAGCTTTCGAAATCACGGAGTATGGCGCTCAGCCCAGCGACACGGAGATTCGCAGGCTGTTTCCGTTTTTCCCCAAGGAGAAATAGATGTGGCGTGGCCAGTGCGCAATCCCTTGCGTGCCGGCCGCCAATCTGCTAAACGAAAGTGAACAAACAAATTGTCAAAACCTTGAGGAGGTATGTTGATGGCTCGTCTGTCTTCAATTCGCTCGGCTGAACCCTGGGTGCGTTCCGTGTTGAGAATCGTTGTGGGTTTCACTTTTTCTCTGCATGGGTTCCAAAAACTTTTCGGACTGTTCGGGGGCCATCGACACATCAACCTGTTCTCCCTGTTCGGAGTGGCGGGCGTGCTGGAAAGCTTCGGCGGAGTCCTGCTGATACTCGGGCTTTTCACGGTGCCGGTGGCGTTCATCCTCTCAGGCGAGATGGCGGTGGCGTACTTCAGGGTTCATTTTCCAAGAGGCTTTTTCCCCATCCTGAACGGCGGAGAACTTGCCATGGTGTATTGCTTCGTCTTCCTGTATCTGTTTGTGGCCGGAGGCGGGCCTGCCAGTCTCGATCGTTTGATTCGCAAGAAGAACTGACAACCCACACGCACTTGCTCCAGCAAACCTGCGGAACAGTTCCGGTTGAAGTCCCAGGCTCGATAACGATGCCGCCCCAGCGCCATTCCTGCCATTGACGTGCAATCCGATCGGCAATGCCGCAGCCTCTCCGCAACCGAAGCTGTACCATGACTTGAATGACGAAAGGATTAACCATGTTATCAATCTATAAAGATAGTAATCGTTAACGCATCTTTTACAGATACCAGCTGATTAACGGAACTATCGTACGATTGCGGCCGTTTCAATTCCTCAATAGATTATAGTCATGTAGGCTCAGCTCTCAGCGCATGACCGCTGATCTGTGGGCTGGGAGTCATCGGAGGGGACACACAGCATAGGGAGGAAATGAATGGCTGGCTTAGCCTTACGGTTGTGGTGTGAAGATGAAGGACAGGGCTTGATTGAATATGCGTTGATTTTGGTCCTGCTTTCGCTGATTGCGGTTGTCTCAATGAAGAATGTTGCGTCCGCGGTGGGCGAACTCTATTCCGATGCTACCGGCAAAGTGACGGGGGCTTCGATGCCCGCCCCGTCCAGTGATCATCACATGTTTGGGGCTTGGCAAAGTAAGGCAGCCTCAGAACCAGGGTGGGGCGATTCCTCTCAATCCAAACGAGATAGTCCCAACCAGGTACAAAATGTCTTGAAAAACGCCCCCGCAAGGTAAACGATCTCTCAACGCCGGCATTGTTCCTGTACAGGCACGAATTCCCCGCGTATTGGCGGAAATTCCGCCAAAGTAGATCCCGCACTCTGCTGTTTCCCGGCTGTCTTTTCCCGTACCTGCGGCGAGCCTTGCCACACTGCGGCCGCATGGGGAAGGTGAGCCGCCAACCGAGAAGGCGGCATTCCATACTCCGCCTGGCTGCCCTGACGATGCTCAGCCAACACAGCCTTTCGTGTGGCGGTCAGCATGTCATTCACGGCTTCACGCGCAATTTTTCGGATTAACGGATTGACAAACCATGCCACCAAAAAGGGAACATCGCGCGAGAGGGCGATCGACTCCCACTCAATGATCACACCGTTGTCGCACTTCTGGTAGCGCCAATAGGAATTGATGCGCCAGAGGTAACCGCTGTCGTCCCCGACCGCGTCAAGATGTTCGCTGGGCGTTCCGGCGTCTTCAACCTGCTGGATGCGGGTCGAGACGCTCCGACTGTAGCCGGAATCCTTCCCGACCGGCGTGAAATGGATGTCATACCACGTATCGAGCGTGACCGTCACAATGCTCTTCTTCTGCAGACGCAAATAAACCTTGTAGTCATCGTGATCTTCCCGCCTGACCAGGCGCGAGCGGATGACCTCAGGTTTATAGATGTTCTTGAAATTGTCGTAATCCCGCAGCACATCGAGCGCAGAGGCGACAGATTTTCCCGGAATGAAAACGTCACCAACCCAGTGATGGATCATGCCGTCTGGGACGTCAATGGGATCCCCTTCGGAATCGCTCATGCGAACCGGCTGCACGTAGACTTCGCCCTGCTTGAGTACCGCCATAATGGAGTCATACTGGGGCTTGGGTAGAGTCTCGATATAGAGCAAATCAGTTGGGAGACTTTCCTTGCGCTTCATGCGCGCTTCAGACTCCGCGACGTAACTATTAAACGCCTCTAGAGTCTTTGGCTTTAATTCTGCCGCTACAAATTCCGATGAACTTATCGCACACAGCCCTAAGGTTGCAAACAGAAAGAACAGAACCAGACTCGATAACGAACGCCCCTCTGCCCGTTCCATACCCGTCATCATATCCTTGAATGTTAACACGCCCCGGGAGGGCTGTTCCATCCGGCGCCAGAACTCCGTGGCGGACACCAGGCTTTCGGCTGGGCTCCGGCCGGCCTTTCCAGCGGGCCGGCAAACCACCGAAATCTAACAACGCGCATCATAAGTGAGAAACCAGGGGTGCGTCTTTTGTGATAAACTCCCACGGAAATAATTTAGGCAGGACAAGGGGATATGGCACAAATTAAAAAGCCTTCAAAAGTCTACGACGCAATCATTGTGGGTTCAGGAGCAGGGGGCGGCATGGCCGCTTACGTTCTGACCAAGGCCGGCGCCAAGGTCCTGGTTCTT
>JAJYJL010000468.1:0-1504 GCA_021789565.1 Acidobacteriota bacterium | reverse complement strand
TGAGGCCGGCGGGTGGTATGACACGGCAAAGCAATCGAAGATGCTCGAGTGGAACTATCAGGCGCCGCATCGGGGCGCGGTGAAGCCCAACACCACTTTCGGCTACTTCGACTGTGCAGTGGGGGGATGGCAGATTCCGGGCGAGCCTTACACCAATGCTCCCGGAACCGACTGGACATGGTTCCGGTCACGGATGTTGGGAGGGCGCACCAACCACTGGGGCCGCATCTCTCTGCGCTTCGGGCCATACGACTTTAAGCCCTACTCGCGCGACGGCAAGGGCTTTGACTGGCCAATCAGTTACGACGACATCGCGCCTTATTACGACAAGACAGAAGAGTTGATCGGAGTGTTCGGCGCCGACAACCACATTGAAAACGCTCCGGACGGCAAATTCCTGCCTCCGCCGACGCCGCGATGCCATGAGTTGCTGATCCAGAAGGCCTGCGAGAAGCTCCATATTCCCTGCATCCCGGCACGGCTTTCAATCATCACGCGGCCGCACCACGGGCGGGCCGCCTGCCATTACTGCGCGCAGTGCGGGCGCTCCTGCGCGACTTCATCAAACTTCTCCTCACCCACGGTGCTGATTCCGCCGGCCATGGAGACGGGTAACCTGAACATCATCTGTAACGCCATGGTGCGTGAGGTCCTGACGGGGCCCGATGGGCTGGCAACCGGCGTTTCCTACATCGACAAGAAAACACGTAAGGAAGTCCAGGCACGCGGCAAGGTCGTGGTGCTGGCGGCCAGCAATTGCGAAACTTCGCGACTTCTGCTGAACTCGCGCAGCACGCGGCACCCGGACGGCCTGGCAAATTCCAGCGGAGTTGTGGGCCGCTACCTGATGGACACCGTCGGCGCGGATGGCACCGTGGGATTTTTCCCCGTGCTGATGGACCTGCCGCCCCACAATGATGACGGTGTGGGCGGAATGCATCTCTATATGCCCTGGTGGAATTACGACATACAGTTCAAGAACCAACTGCCGTTCGCCCGTGGCTATCACATTGAATTCGGCGGCGGCCGCGGCATGCCGGGTGCAGGAGAGTTCGGCGGCTCGGAACGCTACCTTGGCGGCGGTTACGGCGAGAAGCTGAAAAAGGGCTGCCGGAAACTGTACGGCGCCTTCCTGGGCTTTTCAAGCCGCGGCGAAATGATTCCCAACGACGACAGCTATTGCGAGATCGACAGGGACGTGGTCGATGAATGGGGCATCCCGGTGCTGAAATTCCATTTCAAGTGGACGGACGATGAGATTCTGCAGGCGCGGCACGCACGGGAAACTTTCCGCCAGATCATCGAAACAGCCGGTGGAGAAGTGGTGCAGACTGCCGGCGCCGATGATAACTGGGGAATCTCGCGCGGCGGCGAGATTATCCACGAGGTGGGCACGGCCAGGATGGGATCCAATCGCAGCACGTCGGCGCTGAATTCCTATTGCCAGGCTTGGGACTGCAAGAACCTGTTTATAACGGACGCTGCGCCATTTGTCAGCAACGCG
>JAJYJL010000467.1 GCA_021789565.1 Acidobacteriota bacterium | reverse complement strand
CACATGGAGGAGTGATGATGCTATCTCATCAGCCAAAACCGCTATGCGGAGCCTTTCAGAAAAGACCTCTCGATTAGTGCTCTTTATCATGGCTCCTCCTCATCTTCATCTTCACCTATCGGCCATTCCCCCTGAAGACACAAAACCCTGGCCCGCAATCAGCCTTTACAAGGCCGAGGGTGTGGCAGTGCCTGCTTCTTAAGATGCGTCGGCTTGGACAGATGCAGTGTACCACCCTTCAACGGACCGAGAAACAACTTGTGACCCGGTCACTCCGCGGCCTTGCCTGCGTTCTTTGTAGGCGAATGGGTACAAGCCACCGCCGCCCACCAAAGTTCGTGCTAAATTGATTCTAAACATTGGATTACAATTGTCAATAATAAATTGACGATTGTAAATATTTATTTGCGTGGCGTATCATAATGCTTGAATGATCGTAAACGAGCGCATAAAACAGGTCAGAGAGACTCGAGGGCTTTCAAGCAAGGCGCTGGCAGCGCTTGCCTCAATAAGCCCTTCGGAGATGAGTCTCATAGAAAGGCAGATGCGTAGACCCAAGACAGAAACCCTGCAGAAGATCGCCGCGGCTCTTGAGGTCTCGACCTCATTCTTGCTGAGCGAAGTAAACGCAGACATCCCTATACCGGACGCCTTGGCCAGAGAGTCGCTCCAGATCTTTCTGCGGGACACTAAGCTACCGCAGCAAGAGGCTAGGTTGTTGAGAGATGTTTCGGAGACGCCCTCGTCTCCCAAAGATGTCAAAGGATGGCGCGACCTTGTTGCCAATTTTTCATTTTACCGCCAATCACTGCCATAAAGGTTCATCATCTAAGCAATTTAGCGCAGACCACCGTGTTTGCGGTCTGCGGCTTTGGGGTTCCGTCAACAAAAGAACCGCGGACCTCAAGACCGAAGGTCCTCGCTACTTAGAATCCCATAGCACGGAAAACGGCGCCGTGGCTACAAAATCACGCGGGAGCTCGAAGGGCTCCCGTCCGAAATGAGGAGACGCTGATCTGTGACCTTTTCTGATTCCGGCAAAATCTCAACTCGGACGATTGTGATTCAGCTTGTCATTCTGGTGATTGCCGCGGGGCTGTTCGCGTACGTCAAGATCTATGTGCCGAGGATGGAGAAGGCGCAAGCGGCCGCGCAAACCGCCGAGCGCGAAAGCCGCATCCAGGATTTCTTCAGCACCATGGTGGCTGAAGATTCCAGCCGCACGGTGGAAGCGCCCGGCGTGGGCGCGACCCATCCACAAAGCCTGCGCAGCACGCCGTCGGTTGATGAAGTTCAGCAGGCGATTGGCGCACCCGATACCAGCACCACCGATTTTGCCGGCGGCCTGCATTTGACCTGGACCGGCACGGGCCACACTCTTGAGGCCAGCTTCAGCCATGGCCAGCTCTATTGCCTGTCGCTCAAAGACAGCAAGACAGGCCACGGCGCCAATGTGTACGAATCAAGCGCCAACTGGCAGCCATTCTGAAGGCGGAAACAGACCCCGGGAATGAGGAGGACATATCATGGGCGACAAGACCGTGCTCGCGTTGCGCGTGATGGCCGGGGCGGCAGTGATGGGAATCCTCGGTGACCTGCTTCTGCGGCAGTTTCCCTGGGGCCTGAATGTCTTTTTGTGGCTGGCAGCAGGGGTGACGATCATTCTGTGGCTTCGGCCGTCCGCCGGTGGTCGCGTGAACCTCTGGATGCTGGCGCCCGTCGTTTTGTTCGGCGCATGCTTTGCCTGGCAGGCTTCCATTCCCCTGAAGCTGATGGATGCGCTGGCGATTCTGGTGGCGCTGGCGCTGGCGTCGCCGCTGATGGGCCAGGCCCGCGTCCACTTTGCCAGCCTGACTCATTACGTCATATCAGGATTTGCAGCGGGCGCCTTTGCGGCGTTCGGCCCCTTCGTGCTGATCTTCAGAGACGTCGAGTGGAAGGAAGTTTCCCGCCAGGATTGGGGCCGTCCTGCCCTGGCCGTGGGCCGCGGATTGGCGCTGGCAGTGCCGCCTCTGCTGGTGTTCGGCGTGCTGCTGATGTCGGCCGATGCGGTGTTTGATCACCTGGTGCGGACTACGTTGCACATCAACGTAGCGCGGCTGTTTGTGCACGCCTTTGTCATCACCTTCTGCGCCTGGATTGTGGCGGGCTGGCTGCGCGGCCTGCTGATCGGCAACAGCCTGCCGCAGGAGACGCGCGGACTGCCCCGGATCTTTTCACTCGGCATCGTCGAAGTCGGCATCGTGCTGGGACTCGTTGATCTGCTGTTCCTCGCCTTCGTCACGGTGCAAGTGCGTTATCTGTTTGGCGGCTCACCGCTGGTGGGGATTACGGCGGGACTCACTTACGCCGATTACGCGCGGCGGGGATTTTTTGAGTTGGTAACGGTGGCGGCACTGGTGCTTCCGCTGCTGCTGGGGGCGCACTGGCTGCTGCGCCAGGAAGCTGGGGCCCAGCGCACCTTTCGCGCGCTGGCAGGCCTGCAGATTCTTCTGCTCTTTGTCATTATGCTTTCCGCGGTGGAGCGGATGCGGCTTTACACGCAGCAGTACGGCCTGACCGAGCAGCGCGTGTACGCGAGCGCTTTTATGGCGTGGCTGGCGGTGGTGTTTGTGTGGTTTGCATTTACCGTGTTGCGCGGCCGCCGGGACCGGTTTGCCTTTGGCGCCATGCTGGCGGGCTTTGCGCTGATCGGCGCGTTGCATGTTGTGAGCCCCGACGCGCTGATCGCTCGCACCAACCTGCAACGCGCAAGTGAAGGCAGGAAGTTCGACGCGCTTTACCTCAGTCGCCTGAGTGCCGACGCAGTGCCGGACGTGGTGGCGCACCTTTCAGAACTGAACCCGCAGGACAGCCGGACTGTGGCGGCGCAAATCATGAAACGCTGGCCTCCTGGCGAGCGGGACAACTGGGGCTCCTGGAGCTGGTCGCGCGCGCGGGCCATGGCAGCAGTTGAAAGCCACCGGGCCATGCTGGAACAGCTGTCCCGCGCCAGTAAGCAATGAGGCGGCCGAGGCAGCGCAGGCGCTTGCGGCCCGCGTTACAATAGAGGCGCGCAAAGGAAATCCGGAACAGGTAGCGGGGGCGACGTTAATTCTGCTGATTCGTGTAGCGGAGGAAGCTGTGACAACTGCAATGGAGCGTGTGAACGCGCGCTTGAGAATTGTGCTTGCCTTTGGGATCTTGTTCGCGCTTGCCGCGCTTGCGGGTGGGCAGCCAGCGTTTGCGGCGGGCGCGCAATCGGCAAGTCTCGACATCTACTTCATTGATGTGGAAGGGGGGCAGACCACGCTGATTGTGACACCGTCGCACCAGTCGCTGCTGGTGGATACGGGCTGGCCGGGTTTCAACGGCCGCGACGCAGAGCGCATTGTGCGCGCGGCGAAGCTGGCGGGAATCAAGCGCATCAACTATCTGCTGATCACCCATCACCATGCCGATCATGTGGGCGGAGTGCCGCAGCTTGCGGCGCGAATTCCGATTGACAACTTTCTGGACCACGGCCCGGACGTGCAGAACAGCGCGTCTGACCACGAGCTTTATTCCGCTTACATCAAGGCGGCGGAAAAAGGAAATCACCGCGTGGTGAAGCCCGGTGACGTGATTCCGCTGAATGGAGTCAAGGTAGTCGTGGTCGCCGCCGCAGGGAAACACATCGAGCAGCCGCTCGAAGGCGCGGGCCGGCCGAACCCTGATTGCGCAGAGACAAAACCGATCGAGCCCGATCCCACGGAGAACGCGGAGTCATCAGGCTTTGTGCTCACCTATGGGAAGTTCCGTTTTGTTGATCTCGGCGACCTGACCTGGAACAAAGAAATCGCGCTGATGTGCCCCAACAATCGCCTGGGCCGGGCTGACGTTTTCCTGGCCAGCCATCACGGCAATTCGAACTCAAATTCGAAAGCGCTGGTGTGGGCGTTGCGCCCGCGCGTGACGATCATTGACAACGCGCCCAAAAAAGGCGGGACGCCCGAAGCGTGGGAGCGGATTTATGGCGCTCCGGGGCGCGAGGGCATCTGGGAGCTCCATTATTCGGTTGTGGGGGGGAAGCACGCGAACGCCGCGCCCAACTATATCGCCAACAGCGAAGGAGCGGCGGACCAGGGGAACTATCTTGAGCTTTCGGCTCGCCGGGACGGCGGGTTTACCGTGATCAACTCCCGGAACGGTTTTAAGGTGGACTACCCTCCCAAGAACTGGCCGGGGCGGTCAATAACTCCGCAATAAACCATGGCTTTTGAATGCCTTGCAGGTCGGTAAGTTTTACATGCACCAGAGAAATTTGCCCGGTTTCCGGCCCCGCCTGCCGCCGGTGTTTTAACTTTCATCACGTGTCAAATCAGTAGCTTGCCGGAATTTTCTCTCGAATGGCAAGCAGGTTGCCATAAGGAAGGGTGGATTGGTAGGTGACAGAAGTGCCCGAAGGGGAGGTGTGGAGATGAGAGAAGACATGTACAAGATAACCCAAGCGGAAAACACAAAGCATGTCGGCCGGCGGACAGTTGTTGGTTTCCTGGTCGGGGCGCTGTTGCTGGGGCTGGCTCTGGTTGTGGCTCCCTCGCGTTCTTTCGCGAGGGTGAGCGTCGGCGTCTTTGTCAATTTCGGACCACCTGCCCTGCCCGTTTATGAGCAGCCCATGTGCCCCGGCCCCGGTTACATCTGGACGCCGGGCTACTGGGCCTGGGACCCTGCTTACGGCTACTATTGGGTGCCGGGAACGTGGGTGCCAGCTCCCTTTATCGGAGCGATGTGGACGCCCGGCTACTGGGATTATGATGATGGCGGCTACCGTTGGGACCCGGGCTATTGGGGTTTTTCTGTTGGCTACTATGGCGGAATTAATTACGGGTTTGGCTACACCAGCTACGGCTACTACGGTGGATACTGGGACCATGACCGGTTCTATTACAACCGCTCGGTGACGAACATCAGAAACACCTACATTACAAACGTCTACTCCCGGCCAATCGACAGTCGCTACGGAGACCGGCACGTCAGCTACCACGGCGGACCGGGCGGAATGGACATCCGCCCCACGCGGGAACAGATGTCAGCGGAAAGAGGCCGGCGCTCTGGGCCCGTCAATGACCAGCTTCGGCAGCAGCGGTTTGCCCGCTCCAATCCCGTGCAGCGGGCATCGTTCAACCACGGGCGTCCGGAATTTGCCTCGACACCGAAGCCGGGAGAGTTTCGAGGTGGAAACTTCTCGCACCAAGGGCGTGCCGGAGGTTCCTACCGCGCACCTGTTGAAAGGACGGGTGGTCGCAACTTTGCTCGTCGCGATCAGGGCCAGCAGGGCAACCAGAGAGGGTTCCAGCCGTTTTCCGGCAACCGTTCCGGGCAGCCGAGCCCGCGCCGGGAGAATCGTGCTCCGGTGCAACGGGCGAACGAGCAACAAGTGTACAGGCAAAGCCCGCAGCGCATGAACGACCGGCAGATGTACAGGAACAACTCGCGGCCTGCTTACCAGCAGAGCAGGCAGTATCAGCCCCCCCCGCAGCAAGTGCGCCGGAATGAAAGTCGTCCAGCACCGCAGCAGCAGTGGCATGGCAATGCCCAGCGCCAGGAAGAGCACGGCGGCGGCCATGGCAATGGGCGTGGCGGCCAACACTAAGAGCGGCAGCACAGCGGCGCGCGGATCGCGAGGGTCTGATTTCAGCAAGATGAACGCTCCGTCGCTTGGAGCAAGGCAGAAAGCAGCAGGGTTTCTCGTTTCAGAGACGCTGCTGCTTTCGTGTTTGTTGTGGCGGTTGCGGCTTCGGTTTTGGGAAGCCGCTTGACGTCGCTGGCGTGCAGAGAGCGGCTCCGCCGTCAGCGTGGGGTCAGAGCGGCTGCTACCTTGATTCGTTTGTAACGCTGATATCCTGTGGCTTTGACAGAGTCTGATAGACAACGCAATAGCGCTCGGTCAGGCGAATCAGCGTCTCCAGTTGTTCTTTGGTTGCATCGCAGTCCAGATAAAATTTCAGCCGGATGCGCTGAAGGCCCACCGGGACGTCTTTGGCTACGGCCAGCGTTCCCCGGAAATCGATGTCGCCTTCGGCCGTGACAGTTGCGTTCCGGAGCGGGATACTCGTCGCTGTAGCCACAGCGCGCAGGGTGACGCCTGCGCACGCCGCCAGAGCTTCAAGCACCATGTCTCCTGAGCAGGCCGAAAGGCCGTCACCGCCTGTGGCGGGATGCAGGCCAGCCCGCACCAGCGCCTTGCCGGTTTCAACGTTGCAGGTGATTCCTTCGCCCAGCCGTGCCTGAGCGCGCAGCGTGACAACTGCCGATCGAGGGTCCTCGCGGTATTTCTCTTTCAACGGCGCCTGCAGGGCCTTAATTTCGCTTGCGTCCATTCGGGCCTCCCGCGGCTATTCGAGTGGAATCAGGTTCTTGTTCCTGGCAAGCCAGGCGTCGAAGGTCTGGAGCTCGGGATTCAGGCTGCGGGCGAAATCGGGATTGCGCGCGCCACAGAAATAATCGTTGAAGTCGCGTTTGAACTGGAACATGTTGCCCAGGTCCTCGGCGCCCGGGAAGCCGAATGCGCGGTACTGTTCCGGCGTCACGGCATTGTAGCGGACCTCCTGGCCCAGCGCCTTGGACATGGCTGCGGCCATCTCGGTGCCGGTCAGATGCCCGCCGGCTATGCCCACCTTCTTGCCGATGAATTCGCCACCGC
>JAJYJL010000466.1 GCA_021789565.1 Acidobacteriota bacterium | reverse complement strand
CTCCAACGTATAACTTCTCCATGGGGGCTCTCCTTTCGAAAATAAGATTTAGTTTTCCAACAACCAAATCCTACTCGAATCGAGCCGCCCCCTTCATGACATCAGACGCTTGCTTTGTAGGGTCTGCGTTCTCGCGAAGCGAGAGGCGCTTGCTCTTTCTCACTCCATGCAATTCATCGCCGCGATCCTGGCATCCTGCAAAAGCAAGAGACAAGTGCTTGCCCACGGCCAGCCTCTGCCTTTTTCATCCTTCAAAATTCATAATTCATAATTCTCTTCGGGGCTGGCGCTTGCCTTGTAGGGTCTGCGTTCTCGCGAAGCGAGAGGCTCTTGCTTGTGCTCACGCCAACCTGCACCTATGCATCAAGCCGCATTTCTTTCGCCCCTGCCGGGGCTGGAGAAGATTTTAACGCCAATCGAATCCCACGGCTGACGCTGTGGGCTAAAATCTTTCGGCCCTCCGGGCCTGGGAAAAGGCAGTAGGCAGTAAGCAGCAGGCCGTAAGCAGAAAACGGAGGGCAGCAGGCAGTGACCCTGCGGAACCAAGGAGACGGCCATGATCTCGGCGGCCCGATCGCCGGCTCCTGCTTTCTGCCGGCTGCTTACTGCCTCCTGCCTTCCCAATCGGGGTCCCAAAATGGGCTCTGCATGGCCCGCTGGTCGCACTGACCGGCGGGTCAGTAAAATGCCCACTGAACAACCAGACGGAGACGAAGGATCCGGGCCTGAAAAAAGGTGAAAAAAGGGCTTTCCGCCACAGACCGGCCGGCGGTGTTTCGAACCCTTTGTCGGCCGGCCCGCGATCGGCGCCAGGCTCCCCTCCTTACACTCCGGACTTCTGCCCCGGGCTCAGGCGGAAGTGAGCTTGCGTTCCTCGGGGTTCCACACTGCGATGGCGTTATTGAAGTAGGCGTAGTTGGCCATGTGGCAGGCGATGGCGGCGTTGTTGCCGAACACGGCGTCTTCCACTGAAGGCCGGCGCGTTTTGACGGACTGGAAGAAGTTCCACAGGTGCTCGCGCGTGTCGTTGTAGTTGGGCGGAGCGTAGTAGCCGGTGGCCTCGATCGGCTTCGCCTCGCCGGGAGGCGTGTCGTGCTCGGCGTGCCACTTCTTCGCGTAATCACCCGACATCGGCTGCGGCCAGGCGGGCGTGCAGGGGCTGTGGTTCTTACCGTCCTGCGGCCAGATGGTGAACCCGCTGGGATTTTCGATGCCATGGATTTCCATGATGCCGCGCGTGCCCATGAAGCGATAGATTTCGGGATCGCTGGTGTTGAGCGTTACCCGCAGCGTGGCGCGGAAATTGGGATATTCGTAGATGGTGGTGATGACGTCGGGAACGTCGCGGCCCTCCTTCCAGTGGAACAGGCCGCCCATGGTGGCCGCTCGTTTGGGTGGCGCGGTCACGTCCAGCGCGTAGTGGATGCCGGTGAGCGAATGGATAAACAGATCGCCGGAAGCGCCTTCGCCATAATCCCGCCAGTTGCGCCAGCGCGTGAACCGCTGAGCGGAAAACGGACGCTTCGGCGCCGGCCCCAGCCACGTTTCCCAGTCAAGCGTCTGGGGAGAAAGGTCGGGCGGGATGGTGTAGTTCCAGGCGCCGCAGGGACTGTTGCGGCCCAGCGACGATTCCACCAGGCAGACGTCGCCGATGACGCCCTGGCGCAGCAGCTCGCGGGCCTTCTGGTAAATCACCGAGCTGGGTTCCTGGCTGCCCACCTGCACGATGCGGTTGTGCTGTTTGGCCGCTTCGATCATCGAGAAACCCTGCTGCACTTCGTGGGTCATGGGCTTTTCCACATAAACGTCTTTGCCGGCCTGGCAGCACTGCAGCACAATGCGCTGGTGCCAGTGGTCGGGCACGGGAGCGATGATGCAGTCGATATCCTTGTTATCAAGCAGGTCCTGGTAGCGCCCGGTTACCTGGATGGGTTTGCCCACAATCTGCCTGGCCAGTTCCTGGCGGCCGGTGTAAAGCTCGCACGCCGCTACGCATTCAACGCCCGGCAACGAGATGGCGTTGCTCAGCAGGTCCGAGCCGCGCATGCCGACGCCGATGATGGCGAATCGTAAGGTGTCGCTGGGGGCAGCCGGCTGGGCCGGCACAGGCTCCGGCGCCGAGGCCTCCAGGTGAATGGCGCGCCCCGCCAGCATGCCTCCGGTGGCCCCGGCAGCGCGTCCCATGAAAGTGCGTCGAGAGATGCGTTTGCTTTCCATAGTGAGGTTTCCTCCCTGATGAAAACGTGTATGATGTTTCGCCCCTGTGCTGCGGGTGACGCATGAGTTTATCGCTGACCCTGGCGGCGTGCAATCGTTTCTTCAGAAATTCGTGGAGTGGCCCGAAGGCGTGTGCCGACCCTTTGCGTAGATCATCACCCACTGTCCGCGGCGGTGAAATTGCGCCACCAGATGCAGGTTGTAGCGGAAGGCTACAAAGCCGGGGTGGATGGGCCGCGTGTAGCGGGCCAGGCGCCCGAGCCACGGATAGCGCAAAAGCCAGTTGCCCGGCGGGTCCCACCTGCGCGAGTAGAGATAGAGCAGATCAAAAGAACCGCCGGGAACGTTCCTGAAATCCGGCGGGGCGAACCCCGGCACGCTGGCGACCCGCATGGGCCTATTTACGTAGCCTAGTTCCGGATGGCTCAGCTCGTCTGTCGCCGGCCACGCCGTCAGAACTCGTGGATGACCGGGTTGCGCGGAAAGCCACTCCGCCGCCTGCTGATGCAAGCGGACGAAGTCAACGTAAGAAAGGTTGTTTTCATATGCAAACGGATAGGGTGGATTGATGAACCACGATGCCACAAAGGCCGCAGCCACCAGCACGAACCCGGCGCGCATCACCGGACGCGGCAGGGTCTCCACGAGCAACACGAGTGCCAGGTAAAAGCAGGGAAACATAGGCAGCAGGTAACGTGTGAGCACTGCGCCACCCACCAGGCTGAGCATGACGATGTAGACGGCACCCAGTCCTGCAGCGAGGAAGAAGAATTCCCTGCGAAGGCCCGTGAAAGATTCCTTGCTTGCTGGTGTTCGTTCCCCGGCGTCACTGTTGCGTGCGGCCTTCAACCGTCGGTAACCCAGGAGCGCAGCAGCAACAAGCAGCCAGTTGAATCCCGCAATAAACACCTGGTAGAGACGGCGAAGCAGGCTGACGGCGATCCGGCCGGGTTCCAGGGTGGAATAGAGGTTGTACTGGAGGTAGGTGGCGCTGCCCGTCCAGTAGCCGGTCAGGTGATGGTAGTAAAGTGCCCATGCGAACAGCGTGGCAACCGGCGCCGCAAGCCACAACCAGGTGCTTTTGGCAGGAGGCTTTCTGTACAACCAGACGAAGACGACCGCCACCGGAACGATAACGATGGCAGTTTCCTTGGTCAGCACGGCAAGCGACGCCGCGACGGCAAACCAGTCCATGCGCCGGCGGAGCAGCGCCCACACGGCGACGGTGGTAGTAAAGGCCGCAGGAAGGTCCAGAAGCGCCAGGGTGCTTTGGGCGAAAAAAAGGGGCGAGAGTCCCAGCAAAATACAGGCCCAGAATGCAGTTTCACGGTTGGCCAGGGTGCGGCCCAGCGCGTAGAGGGCCACCAGCGTTCCGGCAGCAAACGCCGCCATGGTGAGCCGCGTTACCAGCGGAGCATACCCCAGGAGGCGCCACGCCAGCGCCAGGCTGATGGAGAGCAGCGGTGTGTGTCCGGTCGTCAGGGTGCTCTGGGGGATGAGGAGACCATGACGTAAAAAATCGAGTGCCGCCGGAATGTAGTATCCGGCCTCATCCCAGAGATAAGGCAGTCGCAGCAGCGGGTAATGGAGCAGGGCCACTGCTCCGAAAGTTGCAATAAAGCCCAGGCCAAATATTAAACGGGAATTTGCAGAAGTTTTGCTCATCGAAAGTGGCATGATACAACGGACAGCGCAAACATTGTTTCGGATTCAGCGCAGAATTGGCAGCCTTTTGGAGGGCTGTTGGCTACGGCGGAGCGCGCCGTGCATATTTCGAGCGTTGTCATCGTGCGCTGGCGGGGATTAGGATGAACAGGTTGAAGCTTGCTCACGGCAAGCCGAGCTATATCTTGCGACGGCACGAGCGCCGCGCGATGGCCTGATACTCCAATCGCAGCGGTGGAAACTTTTAAGTGCAAATTCAAAGTTCCTGAAGGGAGAACGATGAAATACCGAAAGTTCGGACGGACAGGCTGGATGGTGAGTGAGATGGGATACGGCATGTGGGGCATGGCGGGCTGGACGGGATCCGACGACGAGGAATCACTCCGGTCCCTTCAGCGTGCTGTGGACCTGGGTTGCAACTTTTTTGACACGGCCTGGGCTTACGGCAGCGGCCACAGTGAAGAATTGCTGGGCAAGCTTGTCCGGGCCAACCCGGAAAAGAAGCTCTACACGGCGACTAAGATTCCGCCGAAAAACGAGCAGTGGCCGAGCCGTCGCGATTACACTCTGGATGATTGTTTCCCTCCTGACCATATCGAGCACTATGTTCACAGCAGCCTGAAGAACGCGGGCCTTGAGAGTTTTGACCTCATGCAGTTCCACACCTGGGAGGATTCCTGGGTGGAAGACGATCGCTGGTCCAGGAAGTTGGACGACTTGCGCCGCCAGGGATTGGTCCACGCCGTTGGAATCAGCATCAACCGCTGGGAACCGTGGAATGGAGTGCGCGCTGTGAAAAGCGGTTTGGTGGACGCCGTGCAGGTGATTTACAACATCTTTGACCAGAACCCCGAGGATGAACTCTTCCCGGCCTGCCAGGAGATGAACGTCGGGGTGATTGCGCGGGTTCCGTTTGACGAGGGCTCTTTGACGGGGAAGCTGTCAATGGATTCTACCTGGCCTGAAGACGACTGGCGCCGCACCTATTTCGTCCCGGAAAACCTGAAGAGCAGCGTGGAGCACGCCGACGCGCTGAAGCCTCTGGTTCCCGAAGGGATGACGATGCCGGAAATGGCGCTGCGGTTCATCCTCGGCAATCCCACCGTCAGCACGATTATTCCAGGCATGCGGAAGCTTCGGCACGTCGAGGCGAATATCGCTGCCAGCGACGCCGGTCCACTGCCGCCGGAACTCCAGGCGGAACTCGTCAAGCATCGCTGGGTGCGACAGGTGACCGAATGGTCACAGTAAGCCGCGGCGTTAAAATTGCTTGCCGCAGCTTCAGGAAAAAGAGTAGCTTGAATTAGGGTTGATGATTGGGAATGGGAGCAGTCGAAGTCCTGCCTTTGGTCGCTTTGCAGCTTCCGGAGGGGGGCATCTCGGACTGACAATTCAGCTTCAAAGTATTGATGACTGGAAGCAAGGAGGCATTGTATGAACGCTTTTAGGACTCGATCCTGGTGGGCGGTGATTGTTGCAGTTTGCTTCCTCGCCCCTCTATTGCACGCTGACAGCATAAAGTTCAAGAATGGGCAGACCCTCCAGGGGAAATACCTGGGTGGCACGGATTCTCAAGTTACCTTCTACACCAACAACCAGCTTAAGCACTATGCGGTTTCTGACATCGATTCCATAACTTTCGGCGACGACACGTCATCTTCGTCTGCTGCTGCACCTGCGGAGCCAACTCCCGCGCCCGTTGTGCAGGCGCCTCAGGCAACGGCGGCGAATTCCACGGGAGTGGGAGTTCTGGTTCCCGCCGGCACTCACCTCGTTGTGCGGATGATCGATGGCATCGATTCGAACCGGAACCAGGTAGGCGACAGTTTTCAGGCGAGCCTGGAGGAACCCCTGATTGTGGATTCCACGCAGGTTGCGGCCAAAGGGACCACGGTGTACGGCAAGCTGGAGCAGGTGAAGTCCGCCGGCCGCGTTCAGGGCCAATCTGAGCTCCGGCTGGTGCTGACGGGCATTGTACTGAATGGCGCAACGCACAGCATCGTGACCGGTGACTACCAAGTCCAGGGCAAGTCACGAGGTCGTCAAACGGCCACGAGGGCTGGCATCGGCGCGCTGGCTGGTACCGTAATTGGGGCCATCGCAGGCGGCGGCAAAGGAGCGGCCATCGGAGCTGGTGTTGGCGCAGGTGCAGGAGCCGCCAGCACCGTACTGACCCACGGCCAGCAGGTTCACGTGCCCAGTGAAACGGTGTTGAACTTCACTCTCGAACAGCCGGTCAGGCTTCCGCTTGCCAACAGCTAGGCAGCATGGAGACGTCTTCGCATTACTGGAATTCTGGCCGGACTCTTCGCCCTTTTCGCAAATTGGCGCGATCAGCAGCAGGGCGCTTGGCTCAGGTCCCTTGAGATCGGAAGGCTGCTTTCTTTACGGGTTCGACAGGCCTTCTTCGGGTTATATAGCATGCTCCCGGACGAAGGCTCGCATTCTTTCTTGTAGCTCATTCCTCGCTCGACGAAACGCATCCAGTCTTTCCTCTGTGCCACCCTCTACCGCAGCAGGGTCCTCAACACTCCAATGAATACGGCGGGTCCTTGCCGGGAAGACCGGGCACGTCTCCTGTGCGTTGTCACACACAGTGATGACGTAATCGAAATCCTGCCGGAGAAATTCTTCCACTGACTTCGAATGATGACGGGAAATGTCAATTCCGGCTTCTCGCATCACAGCAATCGCTTCCGGCCGGACATGGGTGGGCTTTGTTCCGGCACTGAAGGCTTGACACGACGGTCCGGCTTCGTGGCGCAGCAGTCCTTCGGCCATCTGGCTCCG
>JAJYJL010000465.1 GCA_021789565.1 Acidobacteriota bacterium | reverse complement strand
AGTTCAATGGCCCGACGGATCTCCTCGCCTGCGCCCCGCCAATCCCAGTCATAGCGGAATTTTATCCAGCCCAGCCTGTTGTGCGCATCGGGAAGCGCGCTGTCGATCTCCAACGCCCGCATTACCGCGGCCTTCGCCTTGGGATAGGCCTCCTGCGGTGACACGAACTCGCCGTTCGCCATGGCGGCGTAGGTGTTTCCCAGTCCCGAGTACGCCAGGGCATAGTCCGGGTCCAGCGTTATTGCCTGCTGGAAATACTCGACTGCTTTGTCATAACCCTGGCCGTTGTTCTTTTCCCTTTCGTATATGCCCTTGAGATACGCAGTGTAAGCCTGAGGATTAATCGGGTTTGGGGCCGCGATCCGGGCCCGTTCCTGAGGTACAAACTCAGCCCGGACATGACGGGCGATTGCCATAGCCACATCGCTTTGCAGCGCCAGGACATCGCGCAGGCTGCGATCGTAGGACTCGGCCCACACCTGGCGCTCGGGGTTGATTCGAACCAGCTGCACGGTGATCCGTACCCGGTCCCCGGAGAGAAGCACGGCCCCCTCCAGCACGGCGTCTACGTTGAGTTCCCGTGCGATCTGCGGCAACGGCTTCCTGGTCCCCTTGTACTGCATCACCGAAGTGCGCGAGATGACCCGCAAGGCGCGAATGCGCCCGAGGTCGGTGATCAACTCTTCCGTCATCCCCTCGGCAAAGTAGTCCTGACTCTTGTCGCCGGAAAGGTTTTCAAGCGGCAGGACGGCAATCGATTTGATTTTCGGAAGAGCCCTGCCCCACTGAAAGAGCCTCCCGCCCAGGACGTAGACGTTGAAAGCAAGCAGTCCGCCCAGGACGGCTGCAATCAAAGCGGCGCCGGGCAGGATGATCCGGAACGCGCGAGGCCTGCGCTCCAGCGGCGCCGTCACTGCTTCCACCGGCGCGATAAAGCGGTAACCCCGCCGTGTCAAAGTTTCGATAAAACGCGGATTGTCGGCGTTGTCGCCCAGCGCAGTCCTGATCTGCCGGATGCAATGACCGAGACCCTGTTCAAAATCCACAAAGGTTTCTTCGCCCCAGATTTGCTGGCGAATTTCCTCGCGGGTGACAACCTGGCCCGCGCGACTGGCGAGCAGGACGAGAATTCTGGAGGGCTGAAGCGGCAAACGGACGAATACGCCCGATTTGCGCAGTTCACATGAGCGGAGGTCTAATTCAAAGGCACCAAATCGAAGAACTGATCCTAATGACCCACTTGCACTTGCCATGACTTCCTGGTCTTTGCCCGGAACGATGACGCCATTATACACAGGACAAACTTTTAGGCAAGCTCTTCTGCTACTGCCTTAATCCCCTGGCGGGCAAACCCCCAAGAGTACCCTACCTTGGCCGATCAAACAAAACTCATACAAAAATCAGACGCCACTCATGGTTCAGCGACCTTCGCGTGACTATTATTGGCCGTCATCCGGGCGGTTTGCGGCGGCAACCGCGAGGGGCAATCACAACAACATTCTGCCAGCCGATGCACAGCCAACTCGAATCTACCCCGTTGCTTTGACCCAGCCAGTCCCTCCGGCAACGCTGCCCCGCTCCACACGCAAACATCACGAGGAGGTAGAGCGGGATGAAACAAGGATTTCGGAAAGTCTTCGATCAATGCGCAAGAATTGCGAGCCTTGTTCTGGTGGCATGGTTCTCCATCGGACCGGCGGGAAGGGTCGCGGCAAAGTCACACAAAGGAGACGATCGGCCCATCATAAGAGTCGGGATTTACAATTATGCCGAGGTCGCTCCCCAGGAGCTAAGGGATGCAGAGCACCATGTCCAAGCACTCCTGAGAGAGGCGGGCGTGAAAATCACCTGGCTGGATTACACGCCTAAGCAGCGCTTCCTCCGGGGCCGGTCCTTAATTGCAGATGCGGATTTCTTCGTTCGAATCCTTTTTTCTTCCCCGATGAAGGGACCCATGCAGACTGCCGGCAAAGACGCGATGGGACAGGCGTTCTTCCCCCCGGGGAACGACGGGCCCACAGCAGGCAGGTTCGCAAACGTGTTCTATGATCGAGTCCAGGCATCCGTTCCGCCGCCAGGCCCCTGTTCAAAGCAGGTTCTTGGTGATGTCATCGCGCATGAACTGGGCCATCTTCTGCTTGGCCCACGGCATTCGCACCACGGAATCATGAAAGCCGTTTGGGCACTTAAGGAGATGGAACTGATCACGTGCTGCAGATTGCGGTTCTCGGCGGGACAAACGACAGAGATTCAGCAAGCAGCGCGATCGCTGGAAGGAGATTCCTCACCAGTAGTCGCCGCACGGCTCTGACTCCGGCAACGGCTCAGCGTGGGCGTCAACGCCGAAACCTATTGGAACCGATTGTTCACAGGACGGATGGGAGTCAAGTACCAGGGCAGGCCCCGCCGCCGGTGGGTGCTTGAGCAAGAACAGGGCCGCCGCCTTTGAGAGCCTCTTTATGTAGGCTATGATTGCTTCGTGAAGCGCCCAAAATGGGACGTATGGGATTTTTGCCCCAAAAATTCTCCAATAACATAACTCATTGATACTAAATTACTTACTAAAATATCGAGGTCTGTGTTGAGATCATTTTTTAAAAAGTTGTGCCTTTTCTGAACAACGCGTATTTTTTACACCCCTGGAGTTCGATTCCCTTCCCGCAAGCCCAACGTGATTCGCCATTGACATCCTGCTAGAATAATCGCTTGTATCCTCTGGGATTTCGGGGCTATGGCAACCACCTTCACGGAAAAGTACGACGTGGTCGTCGTCGGAGCTGGACACGCGGGCGTTGAGGCCGCAATGGCCGCCGCACGCATGGGGCTGAAGACTGCACTTTGCACCATTAACCTTGACCTGATTTGCCAGATGTCATGCAATCCTGCTGTGGGCGGCATTGCCAAGGGCCACCTGGTGCGCGAAGTGGACGCGCTGGGCGGCGTGATGGGCGAAGTGATTGACGCCGTGGGCATCCAGTTCCGGCTGCTCAACACCAGCCGCGGCCCGGCTGTCTGGTCGCCGCGAGCGCAGGCCGACAAGAAGCTCTATCGCGTCAGGATGCGGCAGGTGCTTGAGCAGGAACCGAACCTGCGCATCAAGCAAGCGGAAGTGATCGACCTGGTGGTCGAAGATCTGAAGGGTGGTGCATCACCCGCACTCGATGGCGTTGCGCCGCGCCAGCGTGTTCGTGGAGTACTGCTACGCGATGGGCGAACCATCGAAGCCGGCGCCGTCGTGGTCACGACCGGGACATTCCTCAACGGCCTCATCCACTGCGGCGAACAGAAGTATGCGGCGGGCCGCTCGGGAGAACCTCCGGCCGTGATGCTGGGCGAAGCTCTGCGACGCATGGGATTTGACGTGGGCCGCCTGAAGACCGGCACGCCTCCGCGCCTCGATCGCCGGACAATTGAATTTTCGCAATTCAAAGTGCAGCCGGGCGATCCCGTGCCCACGCCCTTCAGTTTCCGCACGCGCGCCATCACGCAGGAACAAACTGTCTGTTGGATCGCCTTGACCAATGACGAAACGCACCGAGCAATCCGCGAGAACATTCACCGCTCGCCGCTTTACTCGGGACAGATCAAAGGCATCGGCCCGCGCTACTGTCCATCAATTGAAGACAAGGTCGTGAAATTTCCGGACAAGCCGCACCATCAGCTTTTCCTCGAACCCGAGGGTCTGGACACCAACGAGATTTACGTGAACGGCATGTCGACTTCCATGCCCATTGACGTTCAGGCCGCCATGGTGAAGTCAATTCCCGGCCTCGAAAACTCAGAGATGATCAGGCCGGGTTACGCGATTGAATACGATATGATCCAGCCGACGGAACTCCGCCCGTGGCTTGAGACCAAGAAAATCCAGAACCTGTTTCTGGCCGGGCAGATCAACGGCACCACCGGCTACGAAGAAGCCGCCTGCCAGGGCATCATGGCCGGCATCAACGCCGGGCTGAGTGTCCAGTGCCGTGAGCCGCTGGTAATCGCGCGCACTGAGGGTTACACCGGCATCCTGATTGACGACCTGGTGAACAAGGGAGTGGACGAACCCTACCGGATGTTCACCTCGCGCGCCGAGTTCCGTTTGCACCTGCGAATCGACAACGCCGACGAGCGCCTGATGCCCATCGGGTACAAAGCCGGCACCATCCGCCAGCAGGACTACGACAATTTTCTCCGCAAGCGCCGGCGCATTTCCGCCGCCACAAGCTTTCTGCTGGAAACGCGGCTCGATCCGCAATCGCCCGCAGGCCGCGAAATTTACTCGCGCCTCGGATTGATGACGGATGGTCAGTTCAACGCCCCAACTCCGCTGAGCGGCGCGCAACTGTTGAAGCGTCCGGAACTGGGCATCAACGACCTGATGGAATGGATCAATGAAGGCCTTCGCAGTGCGGGCAATGAGCCCATCGCCACACACAACGGCGACGGCCTCGCATCATTGATGGCGCGCGAGGAAGCTCGCCGTATCGAAACCGACCTCAAGTACGAAGGCTATCTGGCCCAGCAGGAGAAGCACATCGAACACATGAAGCGCGCCGAGCAGCGCCGCATTCCGGAATGGTTTGATTACGGCAAGGTCTCCGGGCTTTCGCGCGAGGTGGTTGAAAAGTTCACGCGAGTGCGCCCGCTCACTCTGGGCCAGGCCTTGCGCATTCCCGGCATCACGCCCGCAGCGGTTTCACTCGTCAACGTCTACATTGAAATCTTCCAGCGGCGCAGTGCGGAACAGACGCCAACATAGGCGCGAGATGTTTAGATCCAAAAAAGCGTTGACAGGTCCTTATGCCCACTGCCCAAGAACTTCTTCGGTTCTTGCATAAAAAAGGCTATCGCGAAAAGCGTCAGAGGGGATCGCACATGGTCTTGGTGCACCCCGAGCGCCGGATGCTGGTCATCCCCCTTCATCGCGGCGACCTTCCGCGTGGATTATTCCTCAGAATTCTGAAGGATGCAGGGTTTAGTGAACAGCAGTTTCTGGAAGGTTAAACGGCAATCGAGACTGTTTCCGAATATACGGTTCGCGAGCGCGGGAGCGGCTTTCGGCGGGCGCGCGATTCGCGGATGTAAATTCTCATTGCCTCAAAGATGCTTGCCTTCGCCTCTTCAATCGTCTTGCCAATTCCGTACACGCCTGGAAGATCTTCACTGTAAGCGTAGAATTTCCTGCCTTCGCGCTCGATCTTGATAGGATACGTGTAGTACTGCATGGTTACATCCTACCACAAGTGCAATTTACCGCTTTGGCTTCCACTTCTCAAAGAATACCGTAAAGTCCTGGTAAGGCATGGCGCGGGCGTTGGCGAACTGGCCCTGGCTCTGGGCGTAGAGAAGTCTGCCGTGCGGGTCGAGCACAGCAAGCGCGGGGATGCCTTTGTTTATGGGAACGCCATATTCCCTCCCCACGTCGAGGTTTTCGTCAAATCGGCCCACGTCGATCAGTACCACCACAAAATCGCGCGCGATCAGGCGTGCCAGCTGCGGCTTGTGCATCTGCGCATCCAGCGCATGACAATCCGGTCACCAGTTGGCGCCGAAAATCAGCACAACGTTCCGGCCTGTCCCTGAAGCCTTTGCAATCGCAGCGGCGATGTCCTGCCGGGCGTTGGCATTTTCGTCATAGAGAGGCTGGCTTGCGGCCCTTGCCACGGCGGAGCTGAGCGTCAGTCCCCCTACAGCCAGGAGAAGCAACGCAAGTCTTGGTCCACTTCTTCGTTTCGTCAGCATCGTTCAATCATCATAAATCAAAAACCGCAAACAGGCACTGGGCATTGAAGTCACCCGCGTATTGCGCCGATCAATAGCAGGTGGGAGCGCGCCCAAGCCGCGCCCCTCGGGAGGCGGCAATGCCGGAAGAAACCGATCAGCAGACAACGCAGTCCGAAAACGCGGTGACATCAAAAAAAGGCTACAAGTTCATCCAGTGGGATGATGCGGGAACGGTGGCGCACCTCACGATGCATCGCCCCAGGCAAAACGTGATGAACATCGAAATGCTACGCGAGATGACTTCGGCCATCGAAAGCCTGAACCATCGCGAAGAAGTTCGCCTGGTTCTGCTGGACGCCTCGCCTGAATGTGAAGGATATTTTTCGATGGGCGTGGGCGTTGAGGGTTACACCGAGCAACTGGTCTTCCAGATGATGGACGCCTTCCACGATGTTTTCCGCACCATGATGGACGTTTCAAAGCCCGTTCTGGCCGTCGTGGATGGCATCGCTTCCGGAGCGGGCAGCGAGCTGGCGGCCTTCTGCGACCTCGTGATCGCCACGGAAAACGCGCAGTTCCGCCAGCCGGAAATCAAGCTCGGCGTTTTCCCTCCGCTTGGCGCGGTGGTTTACCCGCGCGTGATCGGGCCGCGCCGCGCCATGGAATTTCTGCTGACCGGCGAACCGATCAACGCCCGCACCGCGCTCGAAATCGGTCTGGTCAATCGCGTTGTCTCCCGCGCCGACCTCGAAGCCACCGTGGACGCCATGGTGCATCGCATCACCGACGAGAGCGGCCCCGTGCTCCAGTTGCTCAAGCGTGTGATCTTTAATGGGACCTGGATGCCCTTCGCCGAGGCCCTCAAACGCGCTCAGGACATCTACCTCAACCAGTTGTTCGAGCTGGAAGATTCACAGGAAGGTCTGCGCGCCCTTCTCGAAAAACGCAAACCCGTGTGGA
>JAJYJL010000464.1 GCA_021789565.1 Acidobacteriota bacterium | reverse complement strand
CTTTGTAGATGAGAACAAGAAAGAGGCGCAGTACTGGCGAGATATCGGGACCTTGGAAGCCTACTATGAAACCAACATGGACCTGGTGGCGATCTCTCCGGTCTTCAACCTTTATGATTCCAGCTGGCCCGTTCGAACATATCAGCGACAGTACCCGCCCGCCAAGTTCGTCTTTGCCCAGGAAGGCCGGCGGATGGGTATTGCGGTGGACTCCCTGGTGTCTTCCGGCTCGATCATTTCAGGTGGTCGCGTCACACGCTCGATTATTTCTCCAAACGTTCGTGTGAACAGCTATACGGACATCGAAGGCTCTATCCTTTTCTCACACGTCAATGTGGGTAGATACTCGCGGATCCGACGGGCCATCATTGACCGGCACATCAACCTGCCGGAACACACTGAAATCGGTTACAACCTGGATGAAGACCGCAAGAAATACCACGTGACGGACGAAGGCATCGTGGTAGTTGTCCCTGAACGGCGCATGTTCGAGGAGCCAGAGTAGCCGCGCCAACCGACTGGTTAGGGTTTCTGCCGCGAACGGCCGCTGTGGGCGCTTCACTGTCCGAGCTGTTAAAGTCGGGAGACGCAGCCGTCCGTCTCCCCCGAGGGGAGGGAACCATGCCACAAAAATCCCACTTGAGTTGCTTGCCAACCGTCTGGCACGGCCGGAAGGCGTATCTTCTCAAGAACGACACCGTCCAGTTGCTCACGCTAGCCGGCGGCGGCCACATCGCCGAATTCAGGTTTGTTGACGCTTCTCCGTTTTCTCACCTCAATCCTCTCTGGATGCCGCCGTGGAAAACCATGGAACCTTACAACTACGGCGAAAAGGTCCACTCCCGGTCGTATGGCTCGTTGCTTGAAGGGAAGTTGCTGTCGGGTATCGCCGGGCACAACATCTGCCTCGATTATTTTGGCCCTCCAACACAAGCTGAAACCCGGCAGGGGCTTTCGCAGCACGGCGAAGCCCCGATGTCAAAATGGCGGAAGACCGCATCCCGAACGGACAGGCAAAAAACATCCCTGACCCTCTCAACCCGTTTGCCCGCAGCGGGCCTGTCCCTCACACGCAATTTGCGGCTACAACAGGGTTCACCGGTGCTTTATTTCACCGAGACTGTCACCAACGAAAATAGGAAAGACCATTTATTCCACTGGGTGCAGCATGTCACCCTCGGCCCGCCGTTCATCTCCGCACGCGACAGCCGGATAGCATTGCCGGGAACAAAGGGATTGACTTTTCCTCATCCTTACAACGCGAAGAATTCCCTGCTGGCCACGAACCGCAATTTCCGCTGGCCGGTTGCTCCCGCGCTGAAAGGCGGGACCGTTGACTTGTCGCACACTCTGCTGCGTCCGGGCACAGGAATAGTTGTAGGAGTTCTGCTGGATCCGAAAAGTAAACTGGGGTTTGTCGCGGCTGTTAATCTCGCCCATCGATTGCTGATTGCGTATTGCTTTGACCGGAACGATTTTCCATGGGTCGCCGTGTGGGAAGAGAACCGGGCGATCGAGGGCCCCCCGTGGAAAAAACGGACCGAAACGCGGGGCTTGGAATTCGGCACAACCGCGCTTCCGGTGCAGCGGCATGAAAACGCCAGCATGGGAGCTCTCTACGGCGTCCCAACTTATACCAGTGTCCCTGCGCGAGGGAGAAAGACGGTCCGCTATCTGGCGTTTCTGGCGCAGGTTCCCAGCGAGCTTGTCGAGATTCGCAAGATCGGAATCGAGGGGAATGAAATTGTCGTGCACGGGAAGGAGAGAGGAGTCTCGGTTAGGGTTTCTGCGCCGGGGCTTTCCAGTTTCGGCCTTGCCGGTTGAGCAGATTGGAAGTAAGAATGCTCGCAAAGGTTATTTCGCGTTTGTTTTTTCCTGTCCCCGTCATTTGCGAACTTTTGTTAGCCGGCCTGGTGCTGTTGTGGTTCACGCGCAGGCAAAGGGCCGGAAGAGTTCTTGTGACTTTGGGAACTGCCGCCCTCCTGTTGCTGGGCACCAGTTGGGTGTCCAGTTCTTTCCTCAATACGCTCGAACAGCTCTACCATCCCCTCGACTTGTCGTCTCTGCCTGCGGAACTGACAAAATCAGGGAACAGCATCTACGTCGTTGTACTGGGAAGCGGCTATTCCACCGACACCCGCGTTGATCTGGACAGCCGTCTTTCAGAAGACGCCATCGTGCGGTTGGTGAATGGGATACAGCTTTGCCGGAAAGTGGAATCCTGCAAGCTTATCTTGTCCGGAGGTCCGCCCGCCGCTCCGCTGGCGATGGAAGAGGTTGCGTTATCTCTGGGCATCCCCCAGCAGGAAATTATGCTCGAAGAAAAATCACGCAACACCGAACAGGAAGCCCGGTTCATCCAACCGATAGTGGGCGCCACTCCTTTCATTTTGGTCACCTCTGCCTCTCACATGCCGCGCGCCATGGGCCTTTTCAGAAAGCTTGGGATGAAGCCCATCGCAGCCCCTACGGATTACCTCGCAAAACACGGTGGGACCGCAGTCCCGGACGGGATTTTTCCCGGCAGTTTCGGCCTGTACGAAGCAGAAAGGACAGTCTACGAATACCTAGGGATGGCGTGGGAAAAGCTCCTCGGGCAGATTTGAGCGGCCAATTGTGTTAGGATTTGGCCGCATGACGATCGGGAGGCCTCCCGATGCGCTTCAAAGACGCAACACGCCGGATGCAAGCATCGGCGGAATATATCTTGTATCTGGAATGGAAAAAGGGACCGAGCATGAGATTCCATCGCCTCTTCCCAATGCTGGTTGCTATTGCTGCTTTGCCGGTTGTGTCGGCGATGTTAAGAGCGCAGACGGTTATCGCACCCGCAGGACGACACGTTGCGCGCGAGCCCATCGAGTGGATCCGTCTCTGGCTGCCCAATGTGAATAAGAAGGACCTGCCGCATGTGCTGCTACTCGGCGATTCGATCACGCAGGCGTATTACGAAGACGTGGCTACGGACCTGAAGGGCAAGGCGTATGTCGGTTACGTCACTTCGTCACTTTCGGTGGGCGATCCTATGCTTCCTCAGCAGATTGCTCTCGTTTTGAAGAACTACAGCTTTGACTTGATTCACTTCAACAACGGCTTGCACGGTAAGGACTATACCGAAGAGGAGTACGCCCGCCACTTTCCGCAATTCGTAAAGACCATCCAGGCCAACGCGCATGGCGCGAAGCTGATCTGGACTAGCACCACGCCCGTGCGCACGGGAAAAGACATGTCCGAATTTGCTCCCTTTACCCAACGCGTGGTTGTCCGCAACAAGATCGCTGCTGATTACGTCCGCAAAGCTGGCATTCCCATTGACGATCTCTACTCTGCCGTCCTGCACCACCCCGAGTATTACCTGGGCGCCGATGGCACACATCCCAACCCCGAGGGCCGCGCAGCTGAAGCCCACGACGTATCAGCCTCTATCCTAAAAGTCCTGGGCAAGTAAGAACAGGGTAGAGACACCCCGACCTGGGCGTCTCCGGTTGAAGAGGAGGCGGGTACGGGACGGTCTGAGCCTTCCCAAGGAGTCTTCCCAATGACGCCGACCCCCCGATAGGAATCCTCTCAAAACCCGGCTTTGCTCTCACCGCTACTGCATCTTTAGCGTGATCTGAATGTTACTGCCCAGCAGGGGACTGACGGGTCCATCGGCTAAGTTGGCCCCCGCATGATCCGGTAATCCATTGCCGATGTATTCAAATGTTCTAAGGGAAAAACCTACCCCCCTCGCGTTCGTTGCTCGATTATTAACCTCAAATGCTCGTTTAGGAGGAAGGAAAAAGCCCTGACCAGACAAGGGAATAAGAGCTGTCGTGTAACCTGTTTGACGCGGGAAAACTTGAAGGTTGATACTTTGAAGTCGAAGGGTTTCTCGGCGGTTGCCAGCAATCCGGACACCTTTGGGCTTCGTCTCCCGCTGCTTGTTCAGTGGGAGCTGCGGGTTCTTGAGAAGATAGGCCTCTGAAGGCCTTTGCGGCCCGGCGGGAAGCCCGTAGAGGAATCCGGAACGTCACCCACAAACCCGGGATCAAACCAGCGTCGCACAACGTTCCTTTGCAGGGTGGGATAGAATAGGCGAAGGAAAATGTAGAATCGCAGGTGGTGATGAACCAGCAGAATCACGGCAGGCTTTTGAGAGGCCTGCAGCTGTTTTTCCGGCATCCGGTGTATTTCTTTTGGCATCTGTTCCGGGGCAGCGTACCCACTCGAGGCCATTATCGGAAACTGTTCGAAATGACGCTGAAGGAATGGTTCCTGAATCACGAACGGGAGATCGTGTACCAGGAACCACGATGGATGGGAGTCCGAATCATCAAGAACCCGCTCGATACCTGGATCTATCAGGAGCTGATTTATACCGTTCAGCCCGAGGTCATCCTGGAGATCGGCAGCAGTTACGGCGGCAGCACGCTGTACTTTGCTAATCTTCTGGATCTGATCGGCAAAGGCATGGTGATTTCGGTAGATATCGACCGCAGCAACTACGACGTGCAGCATCCCAGGATTCATGCGATCACCGGCGACAGCAGTGCACCGGAGGTCGAGCGGGAAATCCTGGAATTGTGCCGCGGCAAGAAGGTGATGGTTTCGCATGATTCCTCGCACTACAAAGAGAACGTGCTGAGCGACCTGCGAAGGTATTCACCGCTGGTTCCAGTGGGGAGCTATTTTGTCGTGGAAGATGGCATCTACGACCTCTTCTCGCCGCTTGAAGGCGTGGGAGGATTCGCCGACGGCCCCTTTGACGCGATCCAGGAATTTCTGAAGGAAAATCCCAACTTCGAGCCCGACACGAACTGTGAGCGGTACATCTTTACGAACCACCCCATGGGGTTCCTGAAAAGGGTCCGCTGAAATTCCGCAACGCCCGCTGGAAGCATCAGACAACACCGGCGTCGGTCTGGTAATCTAACAGCAAGGGTCCGATTGCCCGCGGGCGGCATGATGGGAGGCAACATGACTCATATGAAGAATGGAATGGCGGGTCTGCTGCTGGTGCTCTTTGCGCCGGCGCTGCTGAGCGCATCCAATTTGCCAAAGGCCGAACTCGCGGTCGGGACCCGGCTGAGTGTGACGTTGATTTCCACCCTGAGTTCATCCGCAGACAAGGCTGGCGATCTTTTCACGGCGCAGGTCCAGGACCCGATCTTCGCCGAGGGTATTGAAGTCGTCCCCGCTGGCAGCACGTTGCGCGGGCACGTCACGTTCGTCAAACCGCCCGGCCGCGTGAAGGGCAAGGCTGAAATGCGCCTGGTGGCCGACTCGATCGTGATGAAGGACGGCCATGAATACACTTTCTCCGGCCAGCTCACTGATGACACAGGGTCTTCCGTCAAGGTGAATGGCAGTGAAGGGACCATCGCAGGCCGGGGAAAAAGCAAAACTCAGGCCGCCAAAGAGGCCGGCATCGGAGCCGCCGCGGGGGCCGGAGTTGGCGCCATAGCGGCCGGTGGCACGGGAGCCCTTTACGGCGCGGGCATCGGAGCAGTGGCAGGACTGATCCACACGCTGGCCAAGCACCACAAGGATGTCGTGCTCCAGCCCGGTACCGAGTTGGTGTTTGTGCTTACCTCGCCTGGGAAGCTGGCCAATGCCACCGAATCGAAGGGAACCCCAGTACCCTTCGTCTGCCAGAGTTGCGATTAGGCCGGCAGGTATCTTCAGAAATTCTCTGCCGCCAAACTGCAATAACTTTCTCCCCATGTGTATATCCGCGCGCCCTGCGGCGAGCCTGACTTAGCAGGCGCCACAAAGCCATCGTGAGCCGCTGAGCGTGCTTCAAATCTCTTCTACCTGCTGTATTGACAACCCATTCCGCGGAAAGTAGTATCGAGGCCCGACGCATAGCCAGCCTGATATCGTGAAGCCAGGCCCTGCACAGACGCGCTCGGTGAAGGGCAATTTCTTCGTCCATCAGTTAGCCCCGCATTCAGTTAAGACGCTGCTGCGCGAAACCTAGTCGATCGTCTTTTTTGGCGAGACGCCGGCAGAGATATACCATTCCGCTTCAGGCTGCGCCAGCGGCCTGCTGACCGAAATCGCTGACGCCGGTGTTATGATGGAATGAAAAAGCAGGAGGCGGGAATGGCGGAGGATCTTCGGGGCAAAGTGGCAATCGTGACGGGCGGTACGCGCGGCATCGGATTCAGCATCGCGCAGCGGCTGCTGGCCGAGGGCGCAAAGGTTTTTATCTGCGGGCGAAACGCGAATCACTTGAAATCGGCGCTGGAGGCGCTCGGGAAGCAGTCCGCGGGCAACGTGGACGGCATGTCCGCGGACATGCGCCGCTATGAGGACTGCCGCAAACTGGTGCAAGGTGCAGCAGAAAAATTCGGAGGCATTGATATCCTTGTTAACAACGCCGGATTGGGCTATTTCAAACCTGTGGACCAGTTGACGCCCGAAGAGTGGGATGAAACTATCGAAACGAACCTTTCCGGAGTATTTTACTGCTGCCGGGAAGCCATTCCGCTGATGCGCAAGCGCGGCGGCGGTTACATCTTCAACATCTCGAGCCTGGCGGGCGTGAACCCGTTCGCAGGCGGCAGCGCTTATAATGCCTCCAAGTTCGGGCTGAACGGCTTCAGCGAAGCCCTGATGCAGGACGTGCGGCACGACGGCATTCGCGTCAGTTACATCATGCCGGGCAGCGTGGACACGGATTTCGGCGCGTCGCCG
>JAJYJL010000463.1 GCA_021789565.1 Acidobacteriota bacterium | reverse complement strand
AGCGCGCGGCTCGTAAGGTAGTTCTTCCTCTGGTGCCCAATTCGGCTTAGCACTGGCGGCCACGGCCTCGTGTCCCGGACCGGGAGGGAGGTAAACTCGGCCGGACGCGCCCTCAGCCACGATGGCCATGAGCTGCGCGCCCATTCGGCCAGCCATACCCTCATCCTTGATATGCTGATCTTCCGCGATCTCTCCGCAAACGAGGCATCGGAATTTCGCGCCGCGCCCCACTTTCGGCGGTTCGGGCGGCGACCCGTTGCCGGTTCCGACCTCGAAGCGCACAGTTTTCCGCTTCGCGTCCAGAATCGGTTCGACCCAGGCCTTCTTGTTCGGCTTGGTGGAAAGCCAAAACGAGCGCACCAGCGGCATCTGTGCGCCACAGGCCGGATTCGGGCATTTCACCGTCCGTGCCCAGAGCCACGCGATCACCCTTGCTTCGCCTCCCCCGTATTCTTTGGACAGTTTGACCTTGGGATACAAGTGCCCAATGCGCTTTTCTGCTTCGTCGCGCATCCACTTGCCGTAGTAGCGCACATCCTCGGCCAGCCCCTGCGCTCCGCGCCATTGTTTGGAATGATCGAGCTTCTTGCGTGATTCGGGATTGACAGGCGGCCGGTCGGCAAATTTCGGCGGGATTTCGATCAGAGCCTTCGTGATGAGCACGGCCACCGGATTCAAGTCGCTGGCGTACGCCTTGAGCCCGAGCCGCTGCGCTTCGAGCGGAATCGAGCCGCCGCCGCAAAAGGGATCGAGTACCGGCGGCGGGTTGCCGTTTGTCGAATTCAAGATCTCCGCCCGTGCGGCCTGAAGAACGGTGTCGTTGTTGGAATTCTCCCACTTCACCAACTCTTCGATAATCCGAAACAGCCGCTGACGCTCACGGTCTTGGTCTTCTTCGGTTGGGAACTGCTCGGGATGGCTCGAGGGGTCATCGACCAGCGAGGCGAAGAGCACCGCCCGACAAGCAGCCAAAGGCCGCCGCGCCCACCAGAGGTGCAGCGTCGATGGATGCCCATGCCGTATCGACTTCTCCCGCGCCGACTCCTTGTTGATCGCCTCCAGCGGCAGCGCCACTTCAATCAGCTTTTTCCGTGCCAGCACTTTGTCTCCCGTCTCTCATTGCCTCACGTTGAGGTGAACTGTGTTTTCAGATAGGTCCTTGAGGGTCGATGCGTGCGGGTGAGGCGCAGATTTGAAACGCTCGTACAGCCAGTACGGATCCAATTCCTCGCGCGTGAACGCAATTACCTTATATCCTCTCTCCGCGAGAGCTCGTAGGCGCACCTTCTCCGCGTCGGAATATAGATCCTTAAGCGTCGAGAACGCCAAATATGGCTTCCCAGAGAAACGATCGGCAAGCTCTGCCATCTTGGTGACGTCCTCGTCTGTCAGGTCCCCGAACCGCTTCGCCTCGCCGAGAACCAGATCGTAGGATGTGCTGAATGTCTCTACCAGAATGTAGGCAAAATCAATCTCATAGCGTCGATCCGAGCCCTTCGCCGCAAGCTTCCGTGCCGTTGCATAGCGCCCCTCAAAGTGCGCGAGATCCTCCAGCCGCCAAAGCGATAGGATCGCAGCAACGCTCCCCTGCGCCGAATCAGGAATCTGGAAGAGTCCGTCGCCCTTGTATTGCCATTCGTGCTTCGAGCCAAAGTCGACGCGCTGGCTGTCAAAACAGAACCGGCAGGTATACTCCTCGCTGAACTCGCTCACATGATACCAGTCCTCCTTGAAGCACGATCCACAGCGAAGCATAAAGCCAGGCCTAATGACACGGTTTTGGAGAAGGACGTCAAAAATCGTTCCGAAGTCCAAGGATTGCCTCTGACCAGATCGAACGTACAGATCCTGGTAAAGCTCTTGCCTCCAGTTTTGACCATATTGGTCCGGCGTTTCAGACAGTACTATGCCGTACATATTCCCCTTCGTGAGAATCGAGCCGTCTCCTAGGCGATCAAGAATGTCCCGGACGCCGCGGATTTTAAAAACTCGACAGTCACCATAGATAGATCCCATCTTCTTGATAATCTGCTCAGCGTACCGGCCCGGTTCGCTTGGTTCTGCTTCGAGCCCCGCCTGCTGGAAGAGGGCGTTGAACACATCGTCTGTCCTGATGGGTTGGAGACTAAGGGTGTCTCGAGGCCATTCTTGCAAAAGAACGAGGCCACCACGCCCCAATCGGACCTTGCCAGGCATGCCAGAAGCTGAGCGCCGGAGTATGGGCTCGATGGCCGGCTCATGTGGAAACGAGAACATGAACTCCGGCCTGAGATAACCGCCCATCATGGTTATCTCGACTGACCAAGCAAATTCCCTGGAGTGTAACCCGCTTTCCTCGAGGTAAGGAGGGGGAATCAATTTCACTGGGGTCATCGCCCGGTCCTGAAGGATCGATATTTCCTCGCCATCGGACGCTTCGACGTCGGCGGCGTGGATATCGCCGAAATAGAAGTCCGCTTTCATCCCAAATCTGGGCCTCCAATTACGTCGAGGCAACTGACCCACCCCCAACCCATCGAACCAATCACACACTTCGTCAAAGAGCGCCTCGGAAATGCTCGGGCCTTTTTGCAAATCTGCATTGTTTTGCACCTGCTCGTTGATCGGATAATGGCCTCTCTCGGCGACGCTGCGGACAACAGGCTCGAAGGCTCTGTAGCCGGCGACAGGGACGAAAACAACCGCTCGACCTGTGGATCGGATATTCCAGAACTCGATGAGGTCGGTGAGGCTGAGGTGATCTCCGATGTAGACGATGTGGCTCGAAAAGTTCGCAAGACCGCCAAGGTGCCGGAGGCCATAGGCCGTGAAGCTGAGGGGCAGAAGATGGTCCTCGTGGTTGGGAAGCGGCGTCACCGCGGCGAGGGTGGGCGTCTTTGCTCGCAAGCCACCTACGAATGACTCCTCAAACCGCTGGTCCAGGGGAGGAAGCCACGCAAAGGATCCGTAAACAAAAGTGACGAACTCGGGCCAGCCTCGGACTTGGTCGGGAACCGGCAACGTTGCGCGGCTCGGCCCTGTGAAGAACCTTACCTCCTTCTCGTAGACATGCCGAATTATGGGCAATATATGGAAGCCGAAAGCCAGGCCCCTTCCACCCGTTCTATCATTGACCCTTACGAGTTGATCCGCCGCGATGATGCGGTGCTGGTACCGAGATGCCAAGTCAGCTGGCAACTCCGCGCCAGTAAGATTCACGAGCAGGTCCGGATCAAATTCCCTAAGAATGCCTTCGCGCTCCTCGGCCGGCTCAAGAAGTACGATGGGATTGTAGATGCCGCCCCAGAGAGCCGTGTTTAGCGAAGCGGATTGCAGAGCCGCTCCAAAGTCTCCTTCTCGAACAATGAAGGCGTGCCGCGAGGGGCGAAGCCGCTGCCGAATGTGAATTGCCTCCATAATGCGCTACCCATTCCCGGGTCCGGACCGACGGATCCCCACCTCTTCGATCCACGCGTCCACCAGCTCCAGCCGATCCAGAAAACCATTCACCCCCCTGCATTCTTCAATGAAATCGGAAGCGTGATCCAAACTGTTTCGCAACCCGATGACCTCTTCGCGCCGGGATTCCCAGCCTGTCAAACCGTAGAGCTTTCCCACCGTGGTGATCTTATGGCCGAGACCCGTGAGCTCGAGAAGTGGAATGTGGAGATTCTCCCTCCTCCGTTTTTCCCCGCGGTCTTCGACCGTCTTGCGCTGATCGGGGCGTAGCAACTGGAGCCAGTCGGGGCTGTCACCGTACTTCTCGCGAACGGCATCTGCCATAACAACTTCGAGATGGGTGACGAGCGTGAACGCCACGAGGCGGACGGGCAGTTTTCCGACATCGCTCCTCGTCACAATACCGTTAATTTCCGATCCTCCCACCACCAGCCTGTACGGCGCTCCGCGGAGCGCCGCGAGGAATCTATTCAGCGGCTCTTCGGAAGACACCAGAATCGAATCGTCGAGAGGTCGCATTCGATCGCGAACGCTTCCGCAGGGCGCCCCCCTCCCGCGCTCGAGCACGCCGATGATGTGCTTGCCATCCCTCACGGGAATCTGATCGAAGTCCTTCAGGGCCGGCTTGCTCAGGACGCTGATCACTTCTTCACTTGGACAGCACGTCGCAAGGCCGAAAGCCGCAATGTGTGAGACCCGGAACCCCGCCTCAAAGCCCGTCATTGTCGTGCTAAGGATGTGGTCTGTTCCCATGCTCCTATTCGTGCGGGATCAACCCCTTCTGAAGAGTTTGATTCCAGCTTCCTTCTCAAACGCCTTACAGATCAGCCGGAGTCTTTCGGCCCGGAATTTCCTGAAAGCCCGGACGGTGCCGCGCTCCCAAACGCCGCTTTCTCTTCCAGCGGGGATCAGGTGGCTCTTCATCACGCGTACAAAATACTTTCGATGGGGGTCGCGGTAGTCCGCCAGATACCGTCGAGGAAGCCGCATTCCAATGATCTCGTTGTCTCGAGAAACCAGGAAGCAGATATTGCACAGGCTGTTACAAGCTCGGGGCGTGAAGTGGCGCCTGAGCCGCCCCCGAGGAAAGATGTGGTGGCGGTTCTTCTTGTTGGCAAAGGCAATGCCCTGGTCAAGTGGGATCTCCTGGCCATTTTCGAGATAACGTGGACGTCGGGAAGCGAGCAGGCAAAAAAACGCTCGCGTTCGGGCTGAGCCGGAATTGTATTCTTCGCCTTGCAGGTCCAGGACGGGATCAAGCCGATCCCTCAGTGTGAAATGCCGTTTGCGGCCTTTAGCCAACGATTCAAAGAGTTTCGCGTCGGCGACGATGTTGCGATGGTAGCCAGCGCCGCTGTACCTCTTTCCCACGCCTGTAGCCCAAAACCACTTCCGGATTTCATTCCGTTGATACGTGTTTGGCTGCCCCGGGTGATGGAAGAAGAACACCGAGAGCGTTGCCAACATATTTGCAGATGGCAGATACGAGGCATTGCGGACAGGAAAGTGGTCGCGAAGGTAATCAACTGCAGACAAGAACGCGTTCTGATACCTGTGCCACTGCTTCTTGAACTGCCCACGCACTCGATCATCCCGTTCAATGCGCTTTGACCAGCGACGTGCCATGGCTTCGAGCTTCGGAGGGTCGCCATCGAGAGAGGGCTTTTCTGTGACCAGATTGAAGCCCATGAGGATGGGATCGATGCTAGCTAGAGCAAAGTCGCCCTCCCGGACCTTTTGCCTGAGTTCCTGAGCCATTGCGCGAACATCCAGCTTTCCCATCAGAGCTATGGCTCGATCCGCCGAGGTGATCCGCATGCCTTGTGAATTGACGCGAATGAAAACCTCGCCTATTTCCTCCAACTTCGCGGACCGGACGATTACAACCGGCACCGGATAATGAAGAAGACGGTTGCGGCATGCTCTCACTTTCGCCAGGAATGACTCTGCCTGGCTGGGCATCAGGTTCTTCCAATCAGGCGCGAGAATGTCACAGATCGGCACAAATTCGCGACCGAGTGGCCGACGATAAAGAATTCTGTACGGATGCTCCCGATCCCCGTTGGGATGGACAACGAAGGAAAGCCGACTGAAATCAATTTCTCGCCCGGCATCATTCGTCCGGGTCTCTCCCTTAAATGCTTGGTAAATCACAGAAAGGCGCTGTTGGCCGTCAATGACGAACCAAATTCTGTGGTTTGAGTTGTCGAAGGAAGGTAGCACGTCGGCCGACTGGCGAATCAGGTTAGCCGACTTCCGGTCCATCTCCCAAAGGAAGAGGGATCCGATAGGCATGTCCCGATAGATACTGTCGAGCAGCTTGGCGGACCGCCCAGAGTCCCAGACGAAATTTCTCTGTAGCTTGGGGACAGCGAATCGACGCCTGAACAAGTTTCTGCGAATCTTGGCCACTTTCCAGGTTTCGAGGATCGGCGGCTTCATACCTCAACTCCTGCGGTAGTCGAACTTGGTGCACAACGCAGCATCATGACGGTGCCGTCGCGCGAGCCAACAGTCCGCGAAGGTCGTAATTTGCGCTCGTCAAGCCAAAGTCGGGCTCACGCTGGAAGGGGCCGCGAATGTAGAGCGGTTCGGCCGAATTACCGTCCACCTCAACCATCGCAAGAATGAAGTCCTCGGGTTTGTTCAGCCCGGTCAAGATTTCGTTTTTGGTGACAGTGACCGTTGCTGCTCCCTTGACCCGTCCCTTGACCTCGATAAAACGCAACTTCCCGGTGCCTGGAACCTTCGATTCCACGTCGTAGCCCAGATTTTCACTGCTCACGTCTCTGGGTTCAAATCCCAAGCTCCGCTCGGCGTCCATGACGGCCTGCATGGCCAGTGCTTCAACTCGCTTGCGTTCCAAAGAGAATTCAACTGGCTCCTCCTTAGGTTCGCCCTTCAGTCGAGCCAGCAGACCAGACGGAATGACCAGCGCGCCACCGATGGCAACGGGAGGTGCCGGCGAGATTCGCCGTTCCTGCTCCAGTTCCTCCATGCGCTTTTGCAACCGAGCCTGGAGGTCGTCGGCTCGCTGGCGGGCCTTGCCGGAATTCAGTCTTGGCGTCCTCCCAGCCAGCTCCTGCACCTTCAATTCCTCGGCCCGGTGGTCCCAGTAATTGATTTCTTTGGTCAGGCGGTCTTTCACGGCGGCCACTGTCTTCACGATCAGCTCTTCGCGCCGGCGCTTGACCTCGTCGAGGTGCTGGGGAACGACCTCCATGACTGCGTAGGAGGTCGCACGCTCTTCGAGGTTTTCCTTCAG
>JAJYJL010000462.1 GCA_021789565.1 Acidobacteriota bacterium | reverse complement strand
AGGTGAAAGAAATTCTTGCCAGCGCAGGCCCCTCAGAGTTCCTGCCCGGCGGTTCGGAACCGGTCGCCTTGCCCGCCGGGACTGCCCCCGGCGCGCCTCCGGTTGCCAATGCCAAGGCCGCGCCACTGGCTCATCCCGCGGCGCCTGGTCCAGTCACGCTCAAAATCCAACCCGCCGCGAGGAAGAACTAGAGCGCAGGCTCCGCGCGTGACATGCAGAGGCACCCGCCCGCTTCCCAGTCATTTTGAGAAATGGTCGTAGCCTGCCGCGGCGAGAGGCGTGCCGGAGCCGTCCAGGCGAACCAGAAGGAGGTCTCGAGACCGCTTGATCCGGCCGATGCAATGGAGCGCAATACCTTGAAACTTTTCGGGCAGTTGAGATGCTTTCTTTGACGGGACGGTAAAAAGCAATTCATAGTCCTCACCGCCATCGAGGGCAAGTTTGAGAGATTTTGCGGGATTTAGTTTCCCCGGCCCCGGAATTTGTTCGGCCTGGATCTCCGCTCCCACGCCGCTCGCCTCGCAAAGCCGCGCAAGGTCCGTTGAGAGCCCGTCGCTGATGTCCATTAGCGCGGATGCCAGGCGAGTGCGCTGGAGGAAATTTCCCAGCCCGATACGCGGCTCAGGATAAAGATGCGCTTTGAGTGATGCCGCAAACCCGTTCGCCCGGTCTTTGCCTCTAGCGCGCGATTTCAGAATCGCCAAGCCCAGCGCCGAACGTCCCAGCCGCCCGCTGACAAAGATTTGATCGCCTGGCCGGGCTCCTGACCGCCGCAGAGCTTTGCCGCGCGGAACTTCTCCAACCACCATCACGTCAATCATGCCCGCGCGCCGCACCACCGCCGTGTCTCCGCCGATCACCTCAACATGGAAACGGCGAGCCAGCAGAAAAAGCCCCTCGAAAAACTCCTCAACCCATTCGCGCGTGGTCGCCCGAGTGAAAGCGATGGAAAGCAGTGCGAAACGCGGGACCCCGCCCATGGCCGCAATGTCGCTCAAGGAGCGGGCAAGCGCCCGATGTCCGACAGCCCGAGCCGGGTGCAGGCGACGGTTGAAATGAACTCCTTCAATCGAAAGGTCCGTCGTCAGGATGAAATCGCGATTGCGGCCCGCCGCCACCAGCGCCGCGTCATCGCCGATTCCCAGCCTGAGGCGTGGAGACTTTTGGGAAGCGAGTGCTTGAAGCCACCGGACGAATTCCTGCTCTGTTTTGAACATCGAAACTGTAGTATACATGCGGCTTTGATTCTTGCCCTGGCGATTTGACAGATGGCAGCCATTTCTCTTAAAGATGAAGGCTTTCTTAAACTCGGCTGACGGATGCCGTTTTCGGAAACAAGGCTGTTCCAGACCTTATATTCTAGCGGATCTCAATCGGCAAGCGACTGGCCCAAGGCTGTAAAGGTTTTTACTTGTCAATTCGCTTTTTATTCGCCTATAATGGGGCAATACTTCCAGAATAGCCTGGAAGGTGTAATGAACTAGCAGCGGGAGGCGAACCATGGCGCTGACACGACGCCAAAAAGAGGTTCTGGATTTCCTGATCCATTTTATCAACCGCAACGGATACTCCCCGAGCTTTGAGGAGATGGCGAAAGGCCTCCGGCTCTCATCGCTTGCCACCGTCCACAAGCACCTGCAGGTTCTTGAGAGGAAAGGGTTCATCCAGCGCCGCTACAATCAAAGCCGCTCGGTGGAGGTCATTGCTGTTCCTGGGTCTGTGCCGTTTGAGAAGAGCCGGGTTCGATTGCGGCCGACACGATCGTCAGCCGGCGGTCCGCACCCGGCGCATGCGTCCTCTGATTCCGGCTTGCCGCAATCCTTTGTCCACCTGGAATTCCCTTTGCTGGGGCGCATTGCCGCCGGCCAGCCGGTCGAAGCCATCCCGCAGCCGGAAAGTTTTTCGCTGGGTGATTTTACCAGTGGCAAGGGCAGGATTTATGTCCTGTGCGTCAAAGGCGATTCGATGGTGGAAGACCACATCTGCGACGGCGACTACATTTTAGTGGAGTCGGCTGAAACAGCGCAAAATGGAGAGATTGTCGTAGCGCTGGTTGGAGGGAGCGACGCTACGTTAAAGCGCTTCTTTCTTGAAGGGAGGGAACAGGTCCGCCTGCAACCCGCCAACGCGCAGATGGACCCCATTATTCTTCCAGCAGCAGATGTGAGAATCCAGGGACGCGTAATCGGCGTCCTCCGCAAGTATTAATCTCACTTAGAATGCAGCCCTGGCGAGCCGTGTCCCGGGGCCTGTTCCTGCGCCGCTCGCTAGATGTTTCCTCTTTTCATTTCCTGCATCAGGTGGTCGCAGGACCGAACGCAGAGAGTCATGATTGTTAGCGTAGGGTTCTGGCAAGCGGTGGATGTGAACCCGGCTCCATCCATGACAAAGAGGTTCTTGACGTCGTGAGTTTGCTGGAACTGGTTGAGCACGGAACCTTTGGGGTCATCTCCCATCCTGGCGGTTCCAACCTCATGGATGGCCCATCCCGGGGTTGAAGGTTTGGCGTGAGTTTGGATGTTCTTGGCTCCTGCAGCCTCCAGCATTTCACCGGCCGACTCCGCCATATCTTTGACCATGGCGAATTCGTTTGCTCCGTACTTCATATGGAATTTAAGGCTGGGGATGCCGTAAGTATCCACAACATTGGGATCGATTTCCACGTAGTTTTCCCAGCGCGCCAGGCATTCCCCGAAACCTCCCAGGCCCACATGCACAACCGGCTCGTGCACGGCCTTCTTGAAAGCTTCGCCAAAACCGGGAGCGTCCATATTGAACCCGACGCCCCCACCCCCTTGAAACCCGTAACCGCGAAGGAAGTTTTTGTCGCGCGGGCCGTTGTGCGTGTTGCGAAAGCGGATGACATAGATGCCGTCCGGGCGATGCGGCCCGTTGATGTTGGGCTGTCCGCCCAGCTGCGGAAGCTCTCCTTGGGCGCCGCCTCCCATGATGTGGTCCATCAGATAATGGCCCAGCACGCCGCTCGAGTTCGCAAGGCCGTTCGGGTACTGCCGGTTGGCGGAGTTGAAAAGGATTCGCACGGATTCTGAGGACTGGGCGCACAAAATCACGGTTCGTCCGCGCACTTCCTTCGGCTCCCGGGTGTTCCGGTCAATGTAGAGCACTCCCTTGGCCTTATTCCGGTCCGTGTTCATCAGAACTTTGTAAACCATGGCGTTGGGAATATGGGTGCAATTCCCCGACTTCATGGCGTCCGCGACCGTGGTGAAAAAGGAATTGAAATAGGAATGCGTAATGCAGCCGCGCTCGCAAGGGCCGCAATAATGACACGGCGCACGGCCGTTCGTAGGCCGGGTGATGTTGGCGGAGCGGCCCAGCGTTACCGTCCATCCTATTTTTTCTTTCACGCTCTTTCGGAACAGTTGCTCCGCGCAGGTCAGGCCCATAGGCGGCTGGAACCTTCCATCCGGAAGCTCGTAGATGCCCTCGGGAATGCCCGTAATACCCACATACTCTTCAACGATGTCGTAGTAAGGCGCCAAGTCTTTGTAGCTGAGGGGCCAGTCATGGCCGTAGCCGTCGTGGGAAGCGCCCTTGAAATCCAGGTCGCTCAGCCGGTAAGACTGCCGCCCCCAAACGTTTGTCCGGCCGCCCGTCACGCGCAAGCGCCCCTGCCAACTGAAGGGCATGTCCTTGGCCGTCGCGTAAGGCTCGTCGAGGTCGTTGCAGAACCAGCTGTAGTTGTATTCCATGCAGGCGTAGCAGTCTTTCTGCACGGGGCGAGTCTTGCGGATGACTTCCGGGGCCATGTCGCGGTATTTCAGTTTGAATTTCGGAACGTGCTCGGTGAAGTTGTTGTCCGACTGCTGGCGGCCCGCGTCGACAAGCGCGACCTTCAGACCTGCTTCCGCAAGCCGTTTGCAGGCCCAGCCTCCTGATGCTCCCGAACCCACCACAACCGCGTCAAAAACCTGTTTGGACTGGTCGGCCACTACAAACCTCCCTTAATAAAGACCATGAAATCGGACTTCGTATGACAGCAATATCGCAGTGATGCTAACAACCCTCGATGTAAACGTCAACCCATCCTTGCGCCCATCCTTGCGCGGCTGGAAACTTTATCAAGATGGGTTGTGCTGAGGTCTCTAGAGTGGTAGCATCGGGTGCTTGACTGGGAGAATGTTCAATGCGTTTTTCAAGGGCGCAAACTTGAATTCATCAAAGGCGGATGGGGTATGAAAACGAGTTCTGATCTAGCAGCCGAGAACGGTTCCCAGGTTCCGGCGGGCAAAATAGACAGGCGCGAGATGGTCCGCCGGCTCGTGCTCGGCGCGGGAGCGGGAATGGCGCTGCCGGCTGCGGCCGCCGCGCATCCTGTTGCCGGACATCTTGCGGACTCGGCCGCGATGGCGGAAACGAATGGAAGAGCTGCGGCGGCAAATTGGACCCCCGCGCTCCTTGACCCGCATCAGAACGAAACGCTCACGGTCCTTGCAGAGCGAATCATTCCTGGATCGAGTGACGCCCACGTCAACCGCTTTGTGGACCTTTTAGTTTCCGTGGACTCTCTTGAAGTTCAGCGGGAGTTTTTCGACGCGCTCGCCGCCTTTGAAACGAAGGCCCTGCGGCAATTCTCACGCCCGTTCATAAACCTTACCGAAAACGAACAGAACCAAATCCTTACGGATGCTTCAACTGAAAACCCCGGAACCTCCGAAGGCGAAGCGGGGGATCAGGCGACGGGCCAGGCCACCGTGCGCGACCATTTTGAGAATCTCAAGGGCTGGATTGCCGACGCCTATTACTCATCGGAAGTGGGAATGAAAGACCTCGGCTGGACCGGCCAAGTTGTCTTCGCGAGTTTTCCCGGATGCCAGGAATCCGGCGGGCATCAGTAATGAATCGTAGCTTGATCCGGCATCTTCGCGCAGGCTTCCGAGTTTTTGCTGCAAGCGCGACGGAGCCTTCCTTATAAGCGGCCGTCAGGAGTCCTCAAAGCATGACGGGCTTGCTGCCCGATCCCTTTTGCATCCCTGGTTTACGTTATACGCTGGCGACGGTAGGACTCGAGAGCTTATCGCAATCCACCGGGAGAGGAGAATTCCGTGAAGACGACACGCCGAAAATTCATTGAGACCTCGGCCATCGCCGGCATGGCCGGATGGCTGCCGAAACCGGCTCTGGCTTCCGCAGAGGACCGCGAACTGCACGCCGATGAGATTGCCCAGAGGCATTTGATGGTCCGCGACGTTCCCGGGCCCAATTTTTTTGAGGGCATGCTTCTCGGGAACGGGGATGTGGGAGTCTGCGCGGAAGTGCGGCCTGACGCGCTGGGGATTCACGTGGGCAAGAGCGATTGCTGGGATATCCGAGTCAGCGAAGATATCGCCCGCTACGTTCTCACCTTTGATGAATTGCTGAAGCTCTGGAAGCGCGCCGGCGATGAAGCCAAGCGGATGGGAAAGCCCGACATGGTTGATCTCGAATACCATATCGATTTTTTTCGCGCCTACACGGAAAAAGTGGCGTCTTCATACAGCAAGCCTTGGCCGCGGCCCTGGCCGTGCGGAACCGTCTGGATCCATTGGGACCCTCGCTGGGTTCACGCGGGCAAGCAGACGCTCGACCCTTCGAATGGACTCTACACGCTTGAGCTCGCAATCCATGAGTTCGGCAAAGAGCCGCGTGCCGTCACGGTGAGCGCTTTTGTGGATTGGACCACCGGTCTGGTTTCCGTTTCGGCAGATGGCCGCGTGCCGTTCTATTCCGTCTGTTACTATCCGGAGCTTGACCGGAGCGCCGGTTCTCCGATTGGCGCTGGACAGCCGGAGGAACACTTTGCAACCCTCCCTGCGCCGCACATCGACGGGAGATCGGAACGCGACGCTGCGGAATTTTCCTGCTTCCAACATTTCCCCGCGATCGGCCCGACGGATGAGGTTCCGGACCCGCCCCAATCGGATAAGGACCGGAATTTTTCCCTCTGCGGCCGGTTGACGGGAAGATGGTCTATCGAAGGCCTCGAGGAAAGCCAGCAACGGCTGAGATCAACAGGGCTTGAAATGCAAACCAGCTACACGCAATACAGCAAGCCACCCGGCGTTTATCTGATGGCACAGGGGAGCCAGCCGTTCCGGATGGATCTTATGGTGGCGACTCCCCGCGACCGCCTGTTGCAACGCAAAGAACGGAAAGCGGCGGCGGCCGGCAAGAAGAACCCCTGGATCATCATCAGCCAGAACCACGCCTATAGCCAGGATGATTTGGATACCCTCAACCCCGCGAAGAAAGAGGTCGAACGCCTGGCAAGCGTGCCTGTAAGTCAAATTCAGCGCGATTCAGCAGCACGGTGGCGCAACTTCTGGTCGCGCTCCGCTGTGGAATTCCAAGACAAAGAGCTTGAGAAAATCTGGTATCACAACCAATACTTCCTGGCCTGTTGCCTGCGCCAGCGCAAGACGGCGCCCGGCCTTTTCGGCAATTGGAGCGCCGGAAGCATCGGCACCGCCTGGCACGGGGACTATCACCTGGACTACAACTGCCAGCAGGTGTTTTGGGGAGTCTTCTCCAGCAATCATGTGGAGCAGCACCTGCCTTACGTTGAGCTTTGCCAGAACCTGCTCCCGATGTGCGAAAGTTATGCCCGGGAAAAGTTCGGCCTTCCCGGCGCTTATTTTCCTGTTTCTGCCTATCCGGTTCCCAGCCAAATGGTGCCTTATCCCGTCCCGCCTTGGGGCTACCAGGTCAGC
>JAJYJL010000461.1 GCA_021789565.1 Acidobacteriota bacterium | reverse complement strand
AGTCGAAAGATCAGCCACTATGCCATCTGCTGAGCACGTCTACCTGATGCCGATAGCAAAGATCACGATGGCTGTGGGCGCGCTGCTGGCTATTGCGGGGGTCATTGGCAACACAATATCTGCGCGCCTGATTGATATGGTGGTCGCGCTTCTTCTTTTTGGTTTTGGCGCCGTCATGTTTCGCCGCAGCCTGAAGAGCCGGGACAAGTCACCCGTTGAATTGCCCTTGGAATATTCGCCAACACAGCCGGATGGAGAGAGCGCCGAAAGCTGAAGGCGCGTAGCCAGGCATCGCCCGCGATCAGGATAGCTTGAATGCGGGAGGGGCCAGAGGAACTTCTCACTTCACCTGGTACTTCCTCACTTTTCCTTCATCCAATTCCACTCCGAGGCCTGGACGCGATGCAAAAATTTGGCGCCGTCTATCTGGCCATTGTAGGCGGGGCTGCTGCCATTGAAACCCGCCAGATCGAAGAAATCGAAGAAGTCTGGTGGGAAGACCTGATGCCCGAATGCCTTTGGAAATTCCGTGTCAAAAACTTTGGCCCGCTCGTCGTCGCCATGGATTCGCACAGTAACAGCCTTTATCAGGCGGTCCAGCAGCGTGCGGCCGGCAGGATCGCCCAGCTCAACTTCGGCTAGGTCCCCTGTATCCCAGCGCCTGAGACATCTTCACGGCGTAAGACCGGACAAGCTCGCCAAGCGATGACAAATTGTCGGCCTTGATTTGAAGTGTCGATCCGCCCAGGTTCACTGCGGCGACGGTCTTGCCCGTATGGTCAAGGATCGGCGCGGCGACGGCGCGGACGGTCGATTCGTTTTCCTCGCTGGTCGTCGAGTACCCGTTTGCGCGCACCCGGGCGAGTTCTTTCTTGAAATCCCGCAAGTTTGTAATAGTTCTGTCGGTCAACCGTTGCAGCCCGTACCTTTCCACAAACTGCTCGAGTTCCTCGTCTGAGAAGTGGGCAACGAGTGCTTTGCCGATCGAGGTCGAGTGGACGTGCATCCTTTTTCCAACCCAGGTCGTAAGCCGCACCGCGCCGAGCACTTCCACCTTTTCGATATACACGGCGTAACCGTCATCCAGGACCGCAATGTGCCCTGTGATCTGCGCCTTCTCCGTCAGTTCCTTCAGAAGCGGGTAAATCCGTCCCCGCAGGTCGAGCGAGTCCACCATGGTGCTTCCAAGACTGAAGAGCTTTAGAGTCAAAAAATAACGGTCCTCTTTGTCCTTATCGACGTAACCCCGGGACTTGAGCGTCTGAAGAATGGCGTAGACCGAACTCTTGGGGATGTTGAATTTGCGGTTGGCCTCCGTGATGGTCAACTCGTGCTTTGTGGTCGCCATGGCTTCGATCAGATCGAGCATGCGCTGTATGGCGGGAACGGAATAGCTTTTTAAGGCCTTCTTGTTTCCTTTGGAGGTCAAGGGAGATCAGGTCCTCTGCCAGATTTGGCAAACTGGATTGCGGGCCGTTCGGGCCTTGCATCCCGGCAGGCGGCTACGCGCTTCAAAGCATATCATAGGTGGTATGGTTGTTCAGCCTAATAAATCTGAGAAAAGTGTCTTCCGCTCGCAATTCAAGCTGTTTACCGGAAGAGTACGCCGATTCCGGGCACGTGGCAGGCTTGAGCGGAGCGTTTCACATGGCGGTCCAGCCGCCGTCCACGGGCAGAACTGCGCCCGTGATATAGGACGCAGCGTCTGAGGCGAGAAAAAGGGCCGCCCAGGCAATTTCCTGTGGATAACCCACGCGGCCGCGACGGGGGTACCGCACAACCGAATGCGGGGAAGATCCTGGGCGGCAGCGGTTACCGCATCATTCAACTCAGCCTTCGGCTGATGTTCTAGCTGCGCAGTCACCCCGGGCAAGCCTTGCCTGATTTCAAAAAACGGACGGAGGCTGCAACATGTGCCTCCGTCCGCTTTCCTTTGTCCCAGGCGTAACGGAGCCTGCATTTGAGAATCCTCGCGGCCGCGTGCCGGCCCGCAATTCATCCCGGTGCCGAACTGCAAAGCACCAACCCCAGACTGATTTCGCTCGGCGTCTTGCGGGGGATCGACATGTTGTGTATTCCGGTAGCGGACCGTATGATACTGGACCGAATGGTGAAACCACAGTGCAGTCTTCGGGCAGGGAAGACCGATTGGAGGGAGCATGAACCGCCGTGCGTGGTTGCGCCGTAGCGGGACAGGGCTTGCAGGGCTGCTCAACGTCGCAAACGTTAAGTCTGCAATCGCGCAAACTGCCGGCGAGGAATTCCCTGCAATTCTGCCGCATCCGCAATCCGTTCATTTTGGGCCCCGGCAAGTGGAACTCGTCCGCGACGGCCGGTTGAATGTGGCGACCCGGGTGGATTCTGCCGCAGGCGATGGAGCCATGCGCGCAGCCCGCACAATTGCTGATGAACTGGCCCGGCGCACGGGACAAAAGCCAACGATGTCCCCGGACGAGGTACGGGACGCGTTCACGATTCGGTTGACGAAGTTTGTTGGGTCGCATTCCGGAACTGAAACCCAGGCCGAGGGTGGCTATCGGATCGCTGTTTCGGCGGCCGGCGCTCGAATTGAGAGTCGTGGGCCCGGCTTTGGCCATGCGGCCTCAACCTTTGTGCAGCTGCTCGAAGGTTGGGAAGCGCCACGCCTGCGCGAAGTTGAGATTTCAGACTGGCCGGAATTCCACTGGCGCGGCATTTACGTGGAAGTCTCAAGCGGCGCCTGCATGACCTTGGAGGAATGGAAAGGCCTGGTGGAATGGGCCGCTTTTCTAAAACTCAATACTATTGTCGCGGGACTTTACAACTGCTGGCAGCGGCCGGAGGACTCGGTCCTCGACGCCGAATACTTTCTGTTTCCATCGCACATATATCCGCAATTCCAAACGCCGGTCCGGAGATACCTTCGCGAGCGAGGTAGATGGACAGAACGCGTGGGACTGCCGCCCATGTACAGCCAGGATTTTCTCGGGGAAGTCGCCGCATTCGGCAGGGCGCGCGGGGTGTCGGTTGTTCCGTATTTTTCGTCCCTGGGGCACAACACGTTGATTCCCCGGTTGATGCCTGAAATTTCCATGAAGGACGCACAGTGCCGCCCCATTGGTTACGGATTTTGCACGACCTGCCCCAAAACGTACGAGGTGCTTTTCGGCCTTTACGACGAAATCATCACACGTTATGCGCGGCCCTTCGGCATCACGGTGTTTCATGCCGGGATGGATGAAGTGGGGCACGGCTGCCAATGCCCCGGCTGCCGCGAAGCATGGAAAGGCGAGAACAATTTCTATGTGAACCACCTGGTGAAGATCTCGCGTCGGCTGAAACAGCAGGGAATGAAGCGCGTCCTGATCTGGCACGACATGCTGCACCGCAGCGGCCTGATCAACCGGGAATTGAAATCGCGGCTTGTGAGGGAAGAACTCGATGATCTTCTTTCCATCTGCTGGTGGTATTACGGAGCGCCGGAGGAAGGCGTGCTCAATCCGCACTCATCGTTCGGGCGCGGGTTCTTCCGTCCGCAGGTTGGAGTTGCGGCCTGGGCCACCCCCTCGGCAGGCTGGGACACCACGCGGCCGCTTGGGGCAAGCCTGCGCACTTCGAACTACGCTCTTGACCGGCTGCTGCGGCAGGCGAGGAGACGCGGCGCGCAAGGCACGTTGTCTTACTCCAACCACGATCCAATGTTCGCGCAGGGCTATGTGAATTTTGCGCAGGGTTCCTGGAACCAGACGCCGCCCCTCGCCGAAACTCAGGAGCGTTACGCGCGCTGGCTTTTTGGAGCGCAGTACGCAGTGGGCTCATCGGTGCTCGAGGCGTACCGCCGGGCCTATGATTCGCACGGAGGGCTTGTCGAGGCGCTTTACCGGAGGCCTGCGCCGACTTTTCTGGGAGAGGCGCTGGCCGCGCTTAATGCCCTATGAAGTGAAAATGCACGAAGACGCCGGCGCATTTATTCAGATCTTCTCGGAAATGGAAAGGCGGGCGCGCAAGGGAGAAATGGATTTTTTGCCTGAACTGTCTGTGGCGAGCGGGAAACTGTTTGCTACCGGGCTTGGGATGGTGCTGCCGGATGCTCCGAAACCCGGGAAGCCAGGCGACGGATAGCTTGGAACGAAGACTTTTGAAAGCGGTGGCCGTCTGGAAGGCGAATGACGCCTGCTCAGAGGACGGCAGGCCGCGAAGCGGACAAGCAATGTTGCGTAGAGATTTTGTGAAATGGTTGCTGGCGCTGGGCGCCGGGCTGCGGGGTGGAACGTTGTTGGGCGGGTTGCTGCCTGGCGGCCGCAAAATACTCGCGGGAAGGCTGCCCGGTAGGGCGTTTCCCGTCACGGTGCAGTGGTCGCGACTTCCTGATGGCACGGAGGCCGCGAAGCCGTTCGCGGCGCTTTCGAAAAGTGAAATTCACGCCGTGATTGACGAGATCATTGGGCATGGTTTTACAGGGCTGGAGTATCCACTGGCCGGACCGGCCGGGCAAACGTCAGAGGCACTGAAATACGCGCAGCGCCGCGGGATGTACGTTACCTACGACCGGACGTTCATGAAAGGCGGCGTTGAGAACATCCCACGAAACGCACCGCCGCCCGTCAGTGTTTTTTCGCCTGAATATGCAGTGCAGGTTCGAAGAAATGTGGTGGCGGCGTTTGAGCAGGTGAAGGGAATCGCGCGCCCTTACAACATGTTCGGCTACCACGATGAGCCGTTCCACGAGGGGCCGGAATCATTTGACTACAGTGAACCGGTCAGGCGGGAATTCAAAAATCGTTACGGCTACGATTTGCCGCCGGATGTTGACTCTGCCATGCGCGACCCGAAAGTGTGGCTGGATGTGATCAGCTTCCGGTCGGATGAGTTTACAGCCGGATGGCGGCAGGCTTACAGGATCATTAAGGAAATCAATCCCGGCATTCAGGTGGCCCTGACGCACGACAGTCACAGCACATTCGGCGCGGGCGTGCGCTCGAACTCGAAGCTCGCTGTCGATGATGTCTTCCACTGGGGGGCGGATTTTGCCGACACATTTGTTTTCGACATCTACCCGTACATGATGTTCGATTTTCGCTATGGTGAATGTGGAACACTGCGCAAGCCGCGGATGAGCCAGATGCATTACGCCTTTGCTCAGATGCGGAACCTGACCTACACCTACGGCAAGGAACTGGAGCAGATCACAGAAGGAAAGAAGCCCTTCTGGATGGTCCTTCAGGTCTGCTGGAGCGGCGTTGCGAAACCCGGAAAGACATTACGCTTTCCGACTTTTCCGCAGGAAAGATATATGGCCTTTCAGTCAATTATTGATGGCGCGCGCGGTCTTGTTTTCTTTGACGGAACGGTCAAAGCGTGTCTGAACGCAAGGGACAGTGAACTTGGCTGGAACTGGACGTTCTACCAGAATGTCCTGAAGCTTGTCCTGAATCAGTTGAATCCTTCGGGGCCCGTGTTTCCTGCGTTGGTCGCTCCGGATTCGAAATTGGACGTCAAGTTGTCGGGCGCGTCGGACATCGAGTACCGTGCACGCGAGGCCGATGGTTATCTCTACATCCTGGCGGCGAAGCGGCAGGGCGCCACGGTCCACGTGAGGTTCAGCGGTTTGCCTTCGGACGTCGGATCTGGCGACGTGCTCTTTGAGGAGCCGCGAAAAGTCACGGTATCCGACGGGGAATTCACCGACTGGTTCGCACCGCACGATGTGCACATCTACAGGTTTAAAGAAGCTGGAAGGAGTTCTGAACAATGAACCGGAGACGAAGCACGTCTGGCCGGATCCCGTGGCTCGGGACATGGGGTCAGATTGTGGGGGCGGCAATGGCGTTATTGCAGTTGTCGCCACAGTGCATGGCTGGACAAGGCACTTCCGCTAAATGGCACGCCATGGGATCTGTACCCTGCTCGTGGTCTGTGCCCATTCAAACGTCCAGCCACACGTTGGACGTCCCGACGACAATTCGTCTGCTTCAGGCGAACCATTTCAGCTGTTACGTCCAGCCAATCGAAGAGCGTTCGCCAATGAGTTACGAGGACTTTCAGCGGCTGCTTCCCGCGGCGCAGGCCGCCCATATTTCGATCTGGGCTGTCCTCATTCCGCACCATGAGGGTGCGAGCCTGCCTTATCGCTACGATTTTGTTCGCTGGGTGCAGGTGCTGGCGCAACTCTCGCTGAAGTATCCCGTGCTGAGAGGGATCAATATCGACGATACCGATGTGGGCGGGAATGACAAGCTGTTCACGCGCGAATACTTCAGCCAGATCTACCAGGCAAAGCAGAAAATCAACCATCGAGTGCTATTTGTTCCGACGATTTACGATCTCGATCCTGAAGAAGTAACCCGTTTAAGGGGTAGCGTCGATGGCGTCTGGCTGTGGTGGGTGAATCTTGAACAGAACAACGGTCTGCGGTCATTTCTGCAAGACAGCAGGATAGTCGCTCAGCACCAGTTTCCGGTTTATGCCGGTGTCTACGCGCACTCGACCTCATGGCACAGGCAGGGTGGTCCCAAACCGAAGTTGTTTGAAAAGGCGCTCGAACTGGCGTGCACTTACGCCGATGGCGCGATCATCTGGCAACTTCCTCTGACAGAGGTGCCCAATCCTTGGCTGGACGTCGCCAGGAAATTTAGCGCGGGGGGAACGTCTGCGTTGGCGGGGAAATGTGGCCAGGCCCGCGAATGAGTTGTTGATCTCTGAAGTCAACAGTTGATGGCCTGGTCACGGCGCA
>JAJYJL010000460.1 GCA_021789565.1 Acidobacteriota bacterium | reverse complement strand
AAGATGCGTGGCTACCGTGTGACACAGGTGCCGGTGTCACATCATCCGCGTCACGCGGGAGTAACCAAGTATGGTACGTGGGGCCGCCTGGTAAAAGGTCTTGAAGACGTCTGGGCCGTGCGATGGATGAAAAAGAACCACATCGGTTTCGAATCCAACCTGCAGTTGATCGACGGCGAACCCGCTGAGCGCGACAGGATCCACACAAGTGAGACGGCGCAAAAGTGATGCAACAGTGGGTTCGTGGGGCCGGCTTTGCAGTAACCGAGGAGTGTAGGACTTTTGACCGGTGAAAGCCCTTCAAATTCAGGTCCAGCAGCCCCGGCGAATGCAAAGCGCCGCGCGTTTCCGGTCATCCATATCTTCATCCTGTTGGTGGTGGCCGCCTGCATGTTTTTGGCAGGAATTGGACGGCTTGCCCTGATCGAGCCCGATGAAGGAAGAAACGCGGAAGTCGCTCGCGAGATGCTGGCCAAAGGTGATTGGATCACTCCGCGCTTCAATGATTTTTCCTACCTGGATAAGCCCCCGGTTTTTTTCTGGGCCGTGGCCTCGTCGTTCAAGGCGGCGGGAATTTCCGAAGCGAGTGCGCGCTTTCCCTCTGCGCTGGCGGCGCTCTTGATGGTCTTTATGACCTGGCTCCTGGCGCGACGGATGTTTGAAAATTCAACGGCACTTTACGCAGGGATTATTCTGGCAACTTCACCGCTGGTGGTGGTGTTTGCGCGCGATGTCATCTTCGACATGACGCTGACGTTCTTCGTCACCGGGGCCATGGTCTGTTACTGGCTGCGGGAAGCCGGCCCCGAACACCGAAAACTGCTCGATGTCCTTTTATTCGGGGCTATGGGCCTGGCGACCCTAACAAAGGGCCCGGTGGGATTTCTGCTGCCGTTGCTTTCGATGAGCGCCTATCAGGGCTTGCAAGGAAGATTCTCCCGGCTGAAGGACTTGAATTGGCTTCTGGGCCTGGCAACCTTCTTCGCAGTAACTCTGCCGTGGTTCATGGCGGTTTCGATGCGGCACCCGGATTTTCCGGAATACGCCTTCTGGCAGGAAAGCCTGCAGCGGTTTGCCACGGGGCACTCCCACCGCGGCGGCCCGGTCTACTACTACTTGATCATCTATCTGGCAGGCTTCCTGCCCTGGAGTTTCTTCCTGCTCTATGCGGGGCTTCACCGAATTAGAAGATGGAAGGAACTGCGGCAGGAAGAAAATTCATCCGTTCTGTTTCTCCTCAGCTGGGTGGGTACAATATTCGTCTTTTTCTCCATTTCGCAATCTAAACTCCCGGGCTATTTTCTTCCCGCCATGGTTCCGCTCAGCATACTGATGGGAAAAGTGTGGAAAGGACCGGAAACTGCGCCGGAAGGCCGAGCTCCCGACTGGGCGACGGGCGGCTTTGCGACGTTGATTGTGCTGGGAATTATTGTTGCTGCTGCGCCCCATTTTGAGCCCTTCCTCTTTCCGCACAGCCGGTTCCAGCGGAAGATGCCACACGACGTTTTTGCTTTGCTGGGCCCGACAATGCTTTATACGGGAGTCATCCTTGCCGCGCTGGGGATCATTGGACGGAACCTTTGTGCGCGGGCACGAAAGAAGAGTCCGACGGTTATCATGTTCGCACTGGTCGCATGTTGTTTCCCCGTGATGCTGCTCCGCTGGTTTCACCCTTTAGAGATTTTTGCATCGGCGAGATCAAGCCGGTCGCTTGCGCAAACGATCCTCGCCAGCCCGCAGAAAGACTTTCCTGTTTACGGATATTATTACTTTCGGACGAGTCTGCCTTTCTATCTGCGGAGGCCAGTAGGTCTGGTTTCTTCCACGGCGGACGAACTAACCAGTAACTACGTGGTGACGCAGTGGTCAAGAGTCAAGCGGGAAGAAAAGGCCGGACGACTCCCCCAGAGACTTGCTCCTGCAGCAACGGGCGGGATGCCTCTGGTGATGGATGAGAGCGATTGGCTGGCAAAACGGCGCCAAACCCCCGTGCTCGTGCTGGCACGAAACGATAGGGTGACACAACTTGCCAACGCTGTTCGCGCCATGAATCCCATGTGGACGGGGTGGCAATATTCCGTCTGGGAAATACCCGCCGACCCAGGCCCAGATGGTCCGCAGAAAAAGGGAAACTGAACTCGCCGTGAAATCCCCACGGCAGCGCTGGGCCCGCAAAGATAAAGTTCTATGTGTGGTATTTGCGGTATTCACAATCTCGCTTTGAAACCGCTTGATGACCGCGGTCTGATTGACCGCATGTCGGCGCAGATCATACATCGAGGGCCCGACAGCGCCGGCAAGTTCGAGCGGCCCCACCTGGCGCTTGCAATTCGCCGGCTGAGCATCATCGATCTCAAGACAGGCGACCAGCCACTGTCCAACGAAACCGGTGAAATTACCCTGGTTTTTAACGGCGAGATCTACAACTACCGCGAACTTCGTAAAGGCTTGCTAGAACTCGGCCATCGTTTCAAAACACAATCCGACGGAGAGGTCATTGCCCACCTTTATGAAGAGAAGGGCACTGATTTTGTGCGCGAGTTGAATGGAATGTTCGCCATCGCACTGTGGGACGAGCGTGCAAAGCGGCTGGTGATTGCCCGCGACCGGGCCGGCGAAAAACCTCTCTACTACTGGCATCAGAATGGCACCTTACTGTTTGGATCGGAAATCAAAACAATCCTGCAGCATTCCGCCGTCAGCCGCAGGCTCGATCCTGATGCCCTCTCACAATATTTCTTTTATGGTTATTTTCCCACCCCACGTTCGGTCTATGCGGATATCAGGAAACTGCCCGCCGCACACCTGATGGTAGTGGAAGGCGAGACGCTTCGCATCGAGTGCTACTGGCGATTGAGCGATTATCAGCGCCCTCCGGAACTCGGACGAATGAACCGCAACCAGGAAGAAGAGGCCTGCGAAGAGCTTGGCACAAGGTTGCGCGAGGCAGCAGTATCACGCCTGGTCAGCGACGTACCGCTGGGAGTTTTCCTGAGTGGAGGTGTTGATTCTTCCACCGTTGTTGCTACGATGAGCGAGCTTTCGCCGGGAAACGTCAACAGTTTTTCGGTTTCATTCCCCCAGCGCTCATTTGACGAGGGCGGATACGCGGCCTACGTTGCCAACCATTTCAACACGCGGCACCACGTGCTGAAAGCTGACGACCAGAGCATGCGCGGCGCGCTGGTAACCCTGGTTGACCGCCTCGACGAGCCCATGGCCGATCCGGCTATTATTCCCACATATCTCCTCTCATGCTTTGCACGGCAACACATCAAGGTCGCCCTGAGTGGAGAGGGCAGCGATGAACTGTTTGGCGGTTACCCCACCTATCTGGGAGCGCGCGCGGCGGAATATTACCTGATGCTACCCGGGATCCTGCGACGGCAGGTCTTTGACCGTGTGTGCAAGCTCTTGCCCGTCTCATCCAACGCCGTGCCCAAGGGACTTTTCCTTCGGCGATTTCTGGCACACGCTGAAAAGACCCCGTCGATGCGCCACCATATGTGGTTTGGCATGTTTTCGCCCGCTGAACTTGACCGGCTTTTCGCATCGCAATGGGCGGGACCGCATCCGCCGAGCAGCGTGATATTTGATCCTCTGCCTCGGGTCCTGGACGGCGCCCGCTTTGATGAAGTCATTGCAGAAATGCTCTATCTGGATTTTCGGATGTATCTGGAAGACAATTTGCTGGTCAAAGTCGACCGTGCCAGCATGGCCTGTTCTCTGGAAATGAGGACCCCGTTCCTGGACCACCGCCTCATCGAGTTTGCAGCCAGCCTGCCAACAAACCTCAAGGTGCGCGGTTTCAGGAGCAAGTACATTTTGAAGAAGGCTGTCGAAAGGTGGCTGCCTCACAATATCGTCCACAGGCAGAAGCGGGGATTTACTGTACCCATCGCGAGCTGGCTTCGCAACCAGCTCCGGCCGCTGGTGGCTGAAACGCTGGAAGAGGGAAAGCTGAAGCGTCAGGGGCTCTTTAACAGCGCGTATGTTCAACAGCTGATTCGCGAACATTCAACCGCGCAGGTCGACCACCGCAAAGCCCTTTGGACGCTGCTCTGCTTCCAACTCTGGTTCGACCGCTGGGGAATAGGAGACTAGAACGCTTGCGTCCTCGGAAATTCAAGCCCGAAACACCCTACGACCTGCCTCCGCGTGATGCATTCACAAGCAAGGAGTGGGAGATTGTTCAACAGCATAGGACACCCCGCCAGGTGCAGAAATTTATTCGCGCGTTCACTTACAATCATGAAAGAAATGGTGAGACTCTGCGCAGCTTTCGCGCCACGCTCAGACGCACCACCGCCCATTGCCTCGAAGCAGCTTTTGTAGCAGCCGCCATCCTGGAGCAGCACGGGCACCCGCCACTGCTTCTGGATCTTGAGTCCAAAGATAAGCTGGACCATGTTGTGTTTGCATTCCGGCAGAGGGGACGGTGGGGAGCGGTTGGCCAGTCACGTGATTTCAGTCTCCAGGGGCGCAAACCGCTTTATCGAACCTTGCGCCATCTGGTGATGAGCTACGCGGATCCCTTTGTCACTGAAGATGCGAGGATTGTCGGATATGCACTGGCCGACCTTCGGACACTGGTAAGTACAGACTGGCGCTTCTCCGGGAAAAATGTGTGGAGCGTCGAACAGGCGTTAATTGATATGCCACACCGCAAGCTGAAAACCTCAAATCACCGATATGAGAAAGTCTTGCGTCGTTACCGAGCATTCAAAGAAAAGTTCCCCCACCATCAGGTCACATTCTATTCCAACCGCCGTCAGTGGATGTAGGAACGAAATTTCATCCTGGTCGAGAGATCGAGAATGGGCAAGCAATATTGCAAAGGCGACGGTCCTACTCCTCGGGCGGGCTGACAATTTGAGCAAATTTTCAGAAGTAGAAAAGCGAGCGATGTGAGGCGCTTATTGAGATTGTTCGAGTGCGCCAACCAGAAGGTTAGCCTTGCCAGCAAGGTTGTAAGCCCGCTGCAAATCCGATTCCTGAAGCGCACGCTGCGACTGCTGGAGGAATCCGCGCGCGTGGTCCAGGGTACCGCGCTGCGACGCCGAGAGCCATTCGCGGCTGAGAACAAGGATTCGCCTCTCGACTTCCTGCTGCATTCTTACCACCCGGCTTTGCAATTCTGTCGCATGGCGTGAACTGATGCCAGATTGCAACGCAGGAACTTCAGCGGCCGGGGGTTCCTCAGAAGCAGCTTTCGCCTCCTGGCGCCTTGGACGGGGTCGCTTGCTCGGCGAAGATCCTGTCGCCACAGGCAGGGTCGGTGAGGGCGAAACCTGCTGGGCCGAAGGCGGCTGCGGAGCCTGAACAATGATGCTCTGGTCAGACTGCGAAGGCGTCGCAGCCGGCGGGGGGGTAGGAACATAAACAACTTGTGGCCCCGTCTGTCGTTTAGGGCAGCCGCCAAAAATGATCGCAATGCTACAAACTACAGATTTCCAGCTCAAGGTGCTTCAATTCTACCACTTCAGCGAACGTCGTGGGCGCACCTGCCTCGGGCGTCAGGCTCCGCGCCCGAATAACGAAACTTCGGCCCCTAATCCGGACTGTCAACTCAAACCAATACTTTGATGCCGGCATTCACAGGTGTCTGAGATCGCAGCCGGACCGCGGAAAGGACACACTTCCTCTCCCGAGTCATCGGTCCGGCATAACTCGCGGCAATATTTCATCCAATGCACGTACCAAGCCCATCAGACAGAGTGATGGCTTGCAACGCTTCTCTCAGTCGCCCTCGCCTGCTGTACGTAAAGATGTTCCCACTCCTTGCGCTTCTTCTGCACAAAGGCTTTGGCGTCTTCGAACGTTTTGAAGATACGTTTTCCTTTGATCACATTGCACGGCTGACAGCAGGTCACGAGGTTCTCCATTTTTCGTGCTCCGCCGTGGGCGTGCGGGTGAACGTGGTCAACGGTGAGAATCAGCCAGTTTGTGAACTGGTGCAAGCCATCCAGCCCGCAATATTGGCATTGAAATTGATCACGAGTGAACACCTTCATGGCGTCTTCCCGCGACAGGTGCGGCGCGGGCCCGGCGAAAAACTTCTCGAGATTCTTCAGGGGCATGGCTCCTCCTCTCGAACCCGGGTTTGAAAAGCGCAGGACGTCGCTTTCCTTGCGCTCCATGGCAACGAAAGGGTACCTTCTCTCGCTGGCCTCCGATTATTCTGAGCTTATTTTACTCCCGATATTCTTCAAGGGATAGCACAACCCGTTGTGTTTTGGAGCGGGGCTGAAACGTCGCGCGGCACCTAGTGGGGGAACGCAATTAGGCCGGCAGAGTGATCCGAAAGGTTGTTCCGCGGCTCAGTTCGCTTGAGAAGTCGATCGTGCCATTATGCATCTGAATAATCCGGTAGACCATCGCCAAACCGACCCCGGAACCTCCTGGCTTGGTGGTAAAAAAGAGGGAAAAAATCCTGGGCTGCACGTCAGCAGGAATTCCCACGCCCTGATCTGCGATTTCAAGCTCCACACGCCTTTCCGACTTTCTCGGCCGGATCTTGAGTTCACCTCCTGAAGGCATGGCCTGGCACCCATTGAGCACCAGGTTCAGGAGGGCCTGCTTGAAAAGGTCGCGATCGACCTTCAATTTGGGGACAGGACCATCCTTCTCAATCATCAGTTGCACATGGTTCTGCTGGGCCTGGGGTTCAGCAAGAGTAAAGACTTCCCGGACAACCTGCTCGAGGTCTGTTTCGATCAAGCGCAAT
>JAJYJL010000459.1 GCA_021789565.1 Acidobacteriota bacterium | reverse complement strand
AAGCCGTCAACCCCGCCCTCGGACTGCAGCCTTTTCAGGCCCGCAAAATCGCTTTCGGACTGGGAATCGATCCGCTGCTGGTGAACGAGGCCGCCAAGTTTTTCGGGGCGCTCTATCGCGCCTTTCAGGCAAGCGACGCTTCGCTGGCGGAGATCAACCCCTTTGTGCTGACGCGCGACGGGCGGCTGCTGGCGCTCGACGCCAAAATGAATTTTGATGACAACGCGCTTTTCCGCCACAAGGATATTCGCGAACTGCGCGACCTGGACGAGGAAGACCCGCTGGAAGTGAAAGCTTCAAACTACAACCTGAATTACATCCGCCTCGACGGCAATGTCGGGTGCATGGTGAACGGCGCCGGACTCGCCATGGCCACCATGGACATCATTCAGTATGCGGGCGGGCAGCCGGCCAACTTCCTCGACGTGGGCGGTGGCGCCAACGAGGAGCAGGTCCGCCGCGGCTTTGAAATTATTTTGGGCGATCCCAACGTGCGCGCTGTGCTCATCAATATTTTTGGCGGCATCATGCGTTGCGACATCGTTGCCAGCGGCGTGGTGGCTGCTGCAAAGAGCCTGGGCATCAAGGTCCCGGTTGTGGTTCGTCTCGAAGGCACCAACGTGGAACTCGGTCAGAAAATCCTGCGGGAATCCGGCCTGCGCTTCACCGTCGCCAACGGCATGAAAGACGCGGCGGAAAAAGTTGTGGCGCAAGCGAAAGGGAATTAATTCATTGACTCATTGAATCATTGGCTCATTGTTCGATTGAATTGATCATTGGTTCCACGAGTTGATGGGATTCCGGGTATGGCAGAAGGTTATAAGGCTGACGAGTTGAAAGCTCACAGCAAGCGGTTTGCCATTGCCATTGTCAGGCTTTTTCGCGAACTTCCTCGGACCGAGGAAGCTCGGATACTGGGAAGGCAACTTCTACGGTCAGGCACTTCCGTAGCCGCGAATTACCGTGCCGTTTGCCGAGCAAGGTCGAAAGCGGAATTCATCGCCAAGCTCGGAGTGGTGGTAGAAGAAATTGACGAAACTGTTTTCTGGATTGAGATGCTTGCTGAATCGGGAACTTTCCCGCAAGCGCGACTGAAGCACATCGAAACAGAAGCAAATGAGTTACTGGCGATTTTTGCAGCATCGCGAAACACGGCCAAGAATCGCTGATATTTGAATGATTGGCGCATTGGCGCAAAGACCTGTCGAAAGCCCGACCTATCATGTCCATATTGTCTGGATCTGGCGAGGTTCGGAGCAATCAGGCAGTGAGTCAATCAGAAAATGAGTAAATTAAATGTCCGTTCTCGTTGATGAAAACACTCGCCTTCTGGTTCAGGGAATTACCGGCCGGGAAGGCACATTTCACACGCAGCAGGCGGTTGCATACGGCACCAGGGTGGTTGCCGGAATGACGCCGGGCAAGGGCGGATCGTCCGTCGATGGCATCCCGGTCTTCAACACGGTGCGCGAGGCGAAGGGAGCCACCGGAGCCAACGCTTCGGTGATTTTTGTTCCGCCGCCTTTTGCCGCAGACGCCATCATGGAAGCCGCGGATGCCGGCATGCCGCTGGTGGTTGCTATCACTGAAGGCATTCCGACGCTCGACATGGTGAACGTCGCGCGTTTCCTGGCAGGGACAGGCACGCGCCTGATCGGCCCCAACTGCCCGGGAATCATTTCTCCCGGCAAATGCAAGATCGGCATCATGCCCGGATCGATCCACCGTCAGGGAAACGTCGGCGTGATTTCGCGCAGCGGCACTTTGACTTATGAAGCCGTCGGACAGCTCACCGCGCTTGGCATCGGGCAGTCCACCTGCATCGGCATCGGCGGCGATCCCATCATCGGAACTTCGTTCGTTGACGCGCTCAGGCTGATGAACGACGACCCGGAAACGCACGGGATCGTCATCATTGGGGAAATCGGCGGCACCGGCGAAGAACTGGCCGCAGAGTTCATCAAGGCGAATGTCAGGAAGCCGGTGGTGGGATTCATCGCCGGGCGCACAGCGCCGCCCGGACGCCGCATGGGCCACGCCGGCGCCATCATTTCCGGCGGCAAAGGCACGGCGGCAGACAAGATTGCGGCCTTCAAGGCTGCGGGAATTCATGTGGCCGAAAGCCCTGCGCTGATCGGCGAAACCATGGCGCGCGCCCTTCAGGGCTGAGCCGCGCCGGGAAATTTCAATTCAGGAGAGAGCACGCTTTGGAACGCACGTTAACCATCATCAAGCCCGACGCTGTTGCGGCGGGGCATATCGGCGACATTATTAAAATCTTTGAAGCCAACCGGCTCACCATCAAGGCGGCCCGTCTGGTTTCGCTGACCCCAAAAGAGGCGGAGGGTTTTTACGCCGTCCACCGCGGCAAAGGTTTTTTTGAAAGCCTCACCAGTTTTATGAGTTCCGGGCCTGCGCTGGCGATGGTGCTGGAAGGCGATGCCGCCATTGCGCGCCTGCGCAAACTGATGGGCGCCACCAACCCTGCCAACGCCGAACAGGGCACCATCCGCAAGCTCTACGCTCAGGACATCGAGCACAACGCCGTCCACGGTTCCGACGCTCCTGAAACCGCCGCGTTTGAGATTGCTTACTTCTTCCCCGGCATCGACCTCGCCTGAATTCCCGTCAAGTTTTTATCTGCGGGATGTGAACGGCGCGCAGGGCTTGTTCCTTCCCGCGCCGGTCTGCCCGCGGATTCCGGCATGATGGCGTGCCAGCCATGCGCAACATTCTGCCCCGACTTTGCTCTAAGCACGCCTGACTTGCAGGTAAGTTACTTATTTTCAATAGATACATGATTGATCCTGCTCCGGAGTTACTTGCCCCTTCGCATTTCTATACTTTTAGGTTAAAATGGACTTTTAAGTATGGATTCGGCATTTCATTTCAAAGACAAAGAGCCGACTGTGACCTTCTTTGCCCACGGTTGTGCGGTCGAAGAGGGCTGGTTAACATCGTGAATCATTCCCGCTACGAAGCCTTTCTGCAGGACGTTCGGTTTACCAACGAGAGGACCAAGCATTTTCAGTTTCGACTCTCGAACGGACACCGGTTTGACTTCCGGCCGGGCCAGTTTATCTCACTGGACATTGATCTGGACGGCCAAAAGGTGCGCCGGCCTTATTCCATTGCCTCTGCGCCGCGCGACGACAACGGATTTGACCTCTGCCTCAACATGCTTCCGGAGGGGCGTGTTTCTTCCTGGTTGTTTCACCTGAAGCCGGGTGATAAGATTGGCTTTTCGGGGCCGTTCGGGTTTTTCGCTCTGCGCGAGCCGCCCGATCCGGTTTCTGCCTTTATCGCAACGGGCACCGGCATTGCTCCCATCCGAGCCATGCTCCAGCAGCTTTACAGCCGCCCGCACGATTCCGAAGTTTGGCTCATCTTCGGAGTGCGCCAGGAGCGCGACATCCTCTACCGCGGTGAGTTTGAGAAGATGGCGGCGGAGCATCCCAACTTCCATTTCATTCCCACGCTTAGCCGGCCCGATCCCGGATGGACCGGCCACACAGGATACGTTCAGCGGCACGTTGTCCGCTACCTGGCGGGGAAGCAGGGGCTCCACGCGTACATCTGCGGGCTGCGGAAGATGATCGACGACGTTGCGCAGGAATTCCGCGCCATGGGCTACGACCGCAAGGCCCTGAGTTACGAGAAGTACGACTAGCGTCGAGCAACGAAAGAAGATTCGCCAGGGATTTCGCCTCCGGCTGCAGCCCTCCGGGATCGGACACAACTCACGATGACTTCCGCAGGACAAAAATCCGATATCGAGCAGTCCCGTCACTCGGCCATGGCTGAGCAAATCTGGGCTGACCTGCTGGAGGGAAACAGGCGATTCCAGATGGGAAAGCCGGCAGTTCGTGATCTCGTCGGCAGGCGCGAACAACTGGCCCACGATCAGCAGCCGCAGGTGATTGTGCTGGCTTGTTCTGACAGCCGGGTTTCTCCCGAGCTGATTTTCGACAAGAACCTCGGAGATCTTTTTGTTGTTCGGATGGCCGGCAATGTGGCCGACTCAATGGCGCTGGGCAGCATTGAGTTTGCGGCGGGGTTTCTGAATTCTCCGGTCCTGGTGGTGCTGGGCCACGAGAAGTGCGGCGCCGTTGCTGCGGTTGCCTCGGGCGACAGCATCCTTTCCCCGAATGTGGCATCCATTGTTGCCAGGATCCGTCCCGTCATTGACAGCGTCAAGGACAAAGCCGACGGCGATGAGTTGCTCAGGTTTGCCGAGCAGGCCAATGTGTGCCAGAGCGCGCGCGACCTGCTGAGCAACAGTCCGCTGCTTCAGAAGAAGATTGCAGAAGGAAGTATTACCCTCATCAAAGCTCTCTACCGTCTCAGCACCGGTCGGGTCGTCCGCCTGCCGGAGTAGTTCCGGATTTTCGTTGAGCTCGCAACCTGCGTGCTGGCAGGGACAACCTCAGGCGTTTACGGGTGCGGTCGGTTTGCAATCATAGGAGGAAAAGATGATGAGAAGAATTCTTGTGCGCGGTGTCATGGCCACCGCCTTAATTGCGCTTTTCTTAGCGGCGGACGCCTGCCGCAGCAAACCCGAGCTTCACGCGAAATACTATCAGATGAAGGGCGCGGTGATCTCGGTTGACGTGGGGCACGAGCAGATCATTGTCAGCCATGAAGCGATTCCCGGCTTTATGGAGGCGATGACCATGTCCTATGGAGTAAAAGATGACGCCGCCCTGAAGCAATTGAAGCCCGGGGACCGGATTACGGCCCGCGTGGTGGTGACTTCCGACAACGTCTGGCTGGACAACATTGTGATTGCCCGGAAGGCCGCGGCGAATGCGCCTCCGCCGGAACTTGACCAGCACGTGCCGCAGCCCGGCGAGTTGGTTCCGGACTTTACCTTTGTCAATCAGTATGGCCGCCGCGTTCATTTCCGCAGTTACCGCGGCAAAGCGGTCCTGCTGACGTTCATTTACACGCGCTGTCCATTCCCGAACTACTGCCCGTTGATGACCCGCAATTTTGCGGAGATTAATAAGCAACTGGCGGCCAATTTCGCCCTGAACTTCGAGACCCGCCTGCTGACCCTGAGCTTTGATCCCGCGCACGACACGCCGGCGGTTTTGAAGGCTTATGGCCTGCAGTATGTGGGCAATAACGACCCCGAGTTCCGGCGTTGGGAATTTGCTTCCGTTCCTTCCGCGGAACTGAAGGATGTGTCCAGATTTTTCGGCTTCACCTACGAGGAGCAGGACGGCCAGATCGTTCACTCCCTGAGCACCGCGCTGGTGGGTCCTGATCAAAAGCTATATCGCTGGTACTCCGGCGATGGCTGGAGCCCTTCGGAAGTCCTGAAAGACATAAAAACTGTTGAAAACGATACCCGCGCGGGCGGAAAGCAGATGTTGCAGTGAAACATCGCATACTCATCTTTGTGGCCGCCCTTGTTGCCGGCAATGAGCTTTTCAAAGGATATACAGCGATGGCGCCGGGCGATGCCAGGTGAATGTCTTCGGCAAAGCAGCCATCCCCTCACTTCCATCCTTCGGGCTTTCTTATCCACACCATTGACATCCTTGCAGAGGCTTCCTATCATGGTGGCACTCTGGGGTGGGGGCACCGCGGGTGGCAGAAAATACCATTTCTCATTATCGACTACACGAAAAGCGCAACCGCGAAGACGATGTGTTTTCGTTCCCGGAGCATACTGATGCACGCGGGTTTGTTGTCCAGATTTATTGGATGCCTGATGGCTGGTCCATGTGTTACGCCAGAACCGTGACGCGGGAGCTTTTCGCACAATACTATTCGCTCACTGCCACGGACAAATGAGCCTTGACGGAGAAAGCAGAGGTAGGGAGGTCTTCAGCATATGATCGTCGACGTAAAAGCTCATGACCTTGCGCCCGATATTGCCGCCATGGCTTTCACCGGCCGCCTCATCCGCGGTCATCGGTGGAATGATGTTGAATATGTCATCCGGGAGCGCGTTGCGCAGGGGCTCAAAAAGCTCGTTCTGGATTTCAGTGAACTGGGCTACATCGACAGTGCGGGAATAGGTTTCGTCGCCGTTTGCGTCAGCATGCTGGAGCAGGCCGGAGGCCGAATTGCCATCGCCGGCGCCGCAGGTCAGGTGAAAGAGTTGTTAACGTTGACTCACGTTGATCGCGTAGTGGGGATCTACCCGGACCTCACATCGGCCCAGAGCGCCCTTTCCGGGCCGGCCACGCCGCCTGCGTAATTGATTCTGCGGAACTCGGGATGTTGCACACGCTGCGCCCGGGCGAGCCGGAGGCAGGGCTGCGGTACACTTGGGGGAAAACCGGAAGGGCCTTTGCTAAGGGCAGGCTTGCCATGGCGGAGGGATCAGAGGAAAGGAGAGAAGCAGGACATGATCATCAATTTGGAACCTCGCGAGCTCGCGCCAGATGTGAGCGCAATAATTTTTACCGGGCGTCTTGTCCTCGGCAATCGCCTGGGCGAAGTTGAGCATGCCATCCGCCAGCGCATTCAGCAGGGGCCGAAAAAACTGGTGCTGGACCTCAACGGATTGGATTTCATCGATAGCTCAGGGATTGGCGTTCTTGCCGTTTGCATGGGTTTAATGCGCCAGGCAGGCGGGAAACTGGCGATTGTCTGCGCGTCAGGACAGGTGAGGCAGTTAATGACGCTGACCCATCTCGACCAGGTCGCCGAGATCTACCCGGACCTCCAATCGGCCCAAAGTGCCCTTTCCAGGGCAGCCATGCCGCCGGCGTAGTTGA
>JAJYJL010000458.1 GCA_021789565.1 Acidobacteriota bacterium | reverse complement strand
GTGCTCTAACTACGGCAATCCCATATTTTGTCCAGGCCATCATTGTGATTGGGCTTGGTCCAGACGACGCCGGGGTGAAGGTGAACTGGATTTGCTGGGGCGTCGAAACAGGTTGTTCCTTGTAATACACGTCGGCATCAACAAAAATGGAGGACGACCCACCGCAGGTCGAAGAGGTAGCCAAGATAGGGGAATAGTCTATATAGTAGAGGAACTTCCCATCGCCTGTCATTCCACCCGCCGTCGCAGTGACCTCAACAGATCCGGGCTGATTTCCTGGACTCGGGGGAGATTTCACAGCGCAGTCCTGTTCTGTAGAGCAGCTCGTCCCAGTAGCAGGGGTGGTCGCGAAATCAATGGCTGTGTTAGCAGTGCTGAATCCGTCGCCGGAAATTATTACAGTTGTTCCGCCCGTGATGGGACCGAGATAGGGGGTCAGATAGGATACGAGAGGCGGGGTGTACGCAAACAAGTCGGCTGAACTTGTGGGACTCGTAACGCCGCCGACTGTTGCCGACACACGAACTGATTTGGTTCCGGCATAGGCAGGGCTGGAGACAGTACACGTTGTTGAGCTGGTGCATGATGCTCCCGTTCCTGGGACGCTGCCGAAGTTGAAACTAATGGGCCCATTTGTAGGGAATCCGATTCCGGTGATTGCCACCTGAGTTCCGCCGACCGAGAAACCGTTCGTCGGATAAATTGAAGTGATGATCGGAGGAACCGTCGTGGGGGGTGAGGTGTTGCACATTCCCGACGCGGGATTGCAGACGATGACAGTGATGGGGTCCCCCGAGACCAGAGCCGGGTCGCCAACGAGAATACTTGTATTCGACCACGGCCCATACTGAACGGCCGTAGCATCACCGTTGATCGAGTTCCCAGATTCGATCCCCGTCTTTTGGTCCGTGAGAGCAAAGTACGGGGCGAAAGATGACCCCAGACCGCCCGAGGGCGCGCCCAACCCTGTGCCGGCAATTGTGACCGATAGCGGGGCGGGGCAAATGGCGGGTTCTGGGCAGAGCTCCAGCGATTGGGCAAAGCTGAACTGAAGTGGGGCTGACCCAAAAGCCGGAACGGTAGTGTCACCGAAGCCAGTAATGCACTGGCCGGCTTGGTTTGAGAAATATCGCGTGGCAAGGCCCCCCCGGAAAGGCCGGAGAAAAGGAGTCGGCGGAAACTTCATGGGGTCTTCACAAGCGTCAGCAATCTCCCCGCCTCCGGTCAAAATCACCGAGAGATTGGGGAATGGGTCTGTTGTAGCTTCCACCATCTCGTGTGACAGGTCGTCAGTGAGCCAGGAAAAAGGTGGAGGCGACGGCGGGGAAGAACCAAGGCACGAGGGGTTGGCGAATATTGCAGTGAAGACAAGTGGGTTGAGACCCGACCCAGCAGAAAAATGGTATGCAGCGTACTGCTTGCAGGAAGAAACAGACCCACCAAACGGCCAAGGCAGCACCGGCGGGATGATGCCATTGGAGACCAGCCGCCCGTCAAGGGAAACCTGCTCGGAAAAACCCAGGAGAGGATTCGGAATGATGGTGAGCGTGTCAGTCTCAGTCGTAGTCGGAGCCAAGAAGATATTGTAAATAACATTCGAGCCGACCGGAACGTGAGGCTGCGTGGCTTCGCACGTAACGAAGTTAAGGATGTCAAACAGGTTTACGGTATTGGGTGACGTGCCACCATTCCCGCAACTTGGTGACGCTTGAAAACCTGGAAGGGGGGAAGCAGCTCCGGTAACCCCGTACTCTTCCAAGCCCGCGAAATAGGTGCTGTTGACCAGGGCGGCAGTGAAGCTGTCCAGAGAGGGTTGCGGGATGCGAGTATCTGCGGCCCAGTTGGCGTCCCAGTAGATGTTCACAAATTGGGGATTGGTGATGACGTTTGAAACGGTAGCTGTCTGTCCGTATGAAGAAGTCCCGATGGCAAATACTGCGCTAGTCACCATAGCAAGCAAAAGAAAGCGAGGCGGACCCATTTGTCTTACCTCCCTCCGGCAACGAGCTGAACATGTCGGTCCTGACTTCCAGCGAAAATCATATTCGCCTATAGCTGTATAGTCAATAAACTACTCAGACTACGCAAGACTGTCTGCCACGAGTTTTGCCATCACCTTGATTATGAGCGGTTCAAATATGGCGATTCGTGGCACACGCGCGGTTTCTATGAGCGCTCTGCGGTTATTTACCACCACGCGCGAGGCACGCCGTCCAAACGCCTCTTCTGGATCAAAGTATCCGGCGGACGTTGGCGCATTGATTGGCTGCGCATGAATCACGGATTTTGAGGCGTTGTATCCAAGGCCCTTCTCGTTCATTTGCGTTGACTCTCTTCAAGGCCACGAATAGTCTTTGAGACTCGACGCGAGACGAGGAAGAATTCCTGACCGCTCGGCGGAGGAGGAATAGTTGAGGTACCTGACGTGCCCGCCACTTCTCGCGCGAACTGCTCCGATTCCGGATCTCCGGCGAGTGTTCCCTGATAGAGCTTGATGGCGCGGATGGTGTCGAAAGAATCAAGGAACTGCTTCAGCCGCTTGAGATCCATGTGCCATCCGAGCTTGGTGGCCCACGGCCTCACGTTGGCATAATCAATGTAAACATTCGTCGGCCGGTCAAGAACTCTTTCCAGCTCATCAATGCGGCGCGGGTATTTTCCCGCAAGTTCCTTGATTCGTTCGGTCTTCGCTGTGAACATGATATGTATCCAGCAAAAAGGAAAATGCTCCTGGCGTCAAGGCTCCGTTCCACAACGGTGCAGCCTCTTTGATCTTGCCAAAACAGCCCATGCTACAACATCCACCGACAAAAGGGGTATCTGAAATTACAGACAGGTTTCTCGTTGAGTTCGCGGAGGCACCCCACGACCTGATGATTTGCTTGTCACCTCTTGTATTTTTGCCAAATTTCAGCGGCCGGTTTAGACTAACAGCGTAATCTGAGGCCCGTCTTAACTCTGCGGTTATCCCCCTACTTTTGATATTATAGGCAGTCTTACAGCGGACCTCGCTGATGCAGACTCGCAAATATAAAACCCGCGCAAAGATGTCCCATGCTTCACCCTCAACGTCGGAATATCTGACCCGAAAGCAGGTTATTGATTCAAAACTTCGGGCTGCTGGCTGGCGCGTTGCTCCCTTCAAGCCGGACCGCCCCTTGAGCGACTACGAAAATTGCGCGATCGAAGAATTCCCGACCGAAAGCGGCCCGGCTGATTACGCCCTCTGCGTGGGTGGTCAGATCCTCGGTGTAGTCGAGGCCAAGAAGTTGACGCTTGGCCCACAGGAGGTTCTGCCGCAAGCCGATCGATACTCGCGGGGCCTCGCGGCGAGCCCCTTTGACTTCAATGGCTTCCGAGTCCCGTTCCTCTATTCCACGAACGGCGAAATCATCTGGCACCACGACGTGCGTCATCCCCTGAACCGTTCGCATCAGATAGCGAGTTTTCACGCTCCCGAAGCGCTCCGCGAATTCCTGGGGCGCGATTTTGAGGCCGCGACCGATGCGCTTCTTGCCCGGCCCAATGGCCATCCGCGCCTTCGGCCTTACCAGCGAGAAGCGAACGCCGCGATCGAACAAGCCATTGCCGGCCGCCCGCTGACTCCGCTCCACGGAGGGCATGTCGGGCTGCTCGCAGTATCGGGCTTGCTCAATGGAATTTTCGGCGATGGGCCGGCGCTTCACATCGTGCGCTGGCAAAGCGTGAAAGAGAAGGTCACCAAATACATCCAATGTAGCAGGCGAACCCCAGCAATTTCGGATCACCCACCCCTTTCATCCCCGGTTTGGGCGGGAGTATGAGGTCTTATACTTCCGCCAAGACTGGGGCTTCGATCGCATCGGCTACCGCACGGAGTGCGGCACTGAAGCAACTATACCCGTAAGTTTTACGGACTTGAAGGCACCCGATCCCTTTGTTGCCACCGCCGCCGGTCGCTCCCGCTTTCGAGTCGAAGACCTGCTCGAACTTGTGAAGGTGGTGGAAGCCATCAAGTCTAAAGGAGGTGAGAAGGTGTAAGGGAAAATTCGTACGGTGTGTAAAAGTAATTTTGCCAAGATGCGGTGGCAGTGATCGGGCCACGCGAAACCAGGATTTCGCGCTAGCTGATTTAAACCTTATATAGTGGACACACCCAATGGCGAGAAGAGGAGGTGAGGCAAAATAGGACTTGACAGCAAGGAATATATGCACATAATTAAGTTAACACACGTTTGCGACATGAGAGGTTTCCGCGATGCCCAGCCGAAAGAGAGAAGACGGCAAGCGAGCTGCTCTACAGAGGCAAGGCACGCTGAACCCACGGCCCCAGGATGTTACGGCCCCGCTCTTCCAGGAGAACGAGTTCTTTGATGCGAGAGATCTGGTGCAAGTGAAGTACGAGATGTTGCGTCGCGTCCGGCTGGACAAGGCATCGGTAAGCCAAAGCGCTACAGTGTTCGGCTTTTCGAGGCCGTCGTACTATCAGGCGCAGAAGGCCTTCGCAAGAAACGGCCTGCCGGGTCTCATCCCACAGAAGCGCGGCCCCCGTGGAGCGCACAAGTTAAATCCAGAGATATTGGATTTCGTAACCGAAGCGCAGGGCAAAGAGCCCGCGCTGCGATTCGGCGAGTTGGCAAAAATGATTGAGCAGAGATTTGGCGTCAGTGTCCATCCGCGCAGCATCGAGCGCGCGTTGTCGCGGCGAAAAAAAAACGTCTGACGAGGAGCGACCCCAGGGCTTGAACCCCGTTGCCAGCGAAGATCTCATAAACCGCTACGAGGAGCTGCGGCTCCAAGCCCTGGGGCAATCGGGATCATCTCGAGGGCTGGGTTTGGCTTTGTTTCTGCGACAAGGGATGCGGTCCTGGATTGAATCGTGGTCCATGTGCGCGCCGCCGCGCCCGATGCACGAAGTTTCGAACGGTCACTCTATTCCTAGAGAGTTGGAGGGCGAAATCACAAACATCCTTGCCGGGATGGTGCTGAGCTCCCGGCGGTGGGAGGTGAACCCGTGAACGCCGGTTTCCATCAGAAAGTGAATCATGGACATTTGAAAAGGGATGCATTTCTGTATGTCCGACAATCGTCGCCTCGCCAAGTTCTGGAGAACACTGAAAGCACGAAGCGCCAATATGGGCTGCGCCAAAGCGCTGTCGCGCTCGGCTGGCCGATGGAGCGGATTCACGTCATTGACAGCGACCTCGGGCACTCGGCAACGGAGGCGGATCGCAAGGGCTTCCAACGCCTGGTCACTGAGGTGGGTCTGGGCCGAGCCGGAATCGTGCTCGGTTTAGAGGTGTCCCGCTTGGCGCGAAATTCGGCCGAATGGCACCGGCTGCTCGAAATCTGCGCGCTAACGGACACGTTAATCATGGACGAAGACGGAGTTTACGATCCTGCCCATTTTAACGACCGCCTGCTGCTAGGACTAAAGGGCACGATGTCCGAGGCGGAACTGCATGTTTTACAGGCGCGCATGCGAGGAGGTCTGCTCAATAAGGCCCGCCGCGGGGAGCTGGCTGTTCCGCTACCCGTTGGTTTCGTCTACGACGCTGATGGCCATACCGTCCTTGATCCCGACAAGGCCGTTCAAGAATCTGTCCGTCTGTTGTTTGCGACATTCCGGCGTACGGGCTCTGCGATGGCGACGGTCAAAGCTTTCCGTCAACAGGGTCTATTATTTCCCCGAAGGGCGCAGGGAGGCTTTTCGGATGAAAAGCTACCTTGGGGCGAGTTGACACGCGCCCGAGTGATTCTCACGCTGAAGAATCCGCGCTACACGGGAGCATTTGTCTATGGTCGCTATCGTAACCGGCAACGGCCGAACCGATCCGGGCGGTATTCCCGCCTTGTGCCGCGGGAGGAGTGGCTGGTTTTATTGCGGGATGCGCACCCCGGTTACCTCCCGTGGGAAGATTATGAAGAGAACCTGCGCCGGCTTCGGGAGAATGCTCAGGCGTACGGCGTTGAACGCCGCAAGAGTCCTCCGCGGGAGGGCCCAGCGTTACTGCAGGGCCTCGCGATCTGCGGCATTTGCGGGGCTCGGATGATGGTCCACTATCGGGATCGAGGCAAAGGTTTGGAATCGGAATACTGGTGCGAAAGGGGCAGAACCGAAGAGGCGCTCCCTTTCTGTCAGAGAATCCCCGGCAAGGCAGCCGACGAAGCTGTCAGTCAACTCATCGTTGAGTCCGTGAACCCGTTGGCGCTGGAAGTTGCGTTGTCCGTGCAGAAAGAACTCCGAACCCGGTTTGAAGAAGCTGACCGCCTCCGGCGGGCGCACGTGGAGCGCGCACGTTTCGATGCGGAACAGGCGCAGCGCCGCTACATGCGCGTGGACCCGGACAACCGGCTTGTAGCCGACTCCTTGGAGGGCGAGTGGAATCGGAAGCTTCGTGCTTTGCAGGAGGCACAGAAGACGTATGAAGAGCAGCGCCAGGCCGATCATCGTCTTCTGGATTCCGAGGAGGAGGCGAAGATTTACGCCTTGGCATCGGATTTCCCGGAACTTTGGAAAAGCCCAAGCACGCCTCACCGCGAACGCAAGCGCATGCTTCGCCTGCTCATCGAAGATGTAACTCTCATTCGGAGCCACGAGATCACCATTCACGTTCGGTTCAGGGGCGGAGCGACCAACTCATTCACCATTCCGGCACCTCTCTCGTACTGGCAGATGCGAAAGACCAGCCCCGAGGTCCTGCGGGAAGTTGACAGCTTGCTGAATGACCATACCTACGAGGAGATTGCCAAGAT
>JAJYJL010000457.1 GCA_021789565.1 Acidobacteriota bacterium | reverse complement strand
CCCCAATCGCTTCATCGAGCAACCCCATCTCTCGAAACGCCACTCCAAGATTATAATGCGTCTGATCGTCGTCTGCAGATTGTTCTGCGGATTCGTTTGCGTCGTTCAGTTCGTCGAGCAATGAACCCAGCTCCATTGAAGCGTCGGCGGCGGATTGGGAAGGGGCACGCTGGCCGGGTGGGGGAGCGGGGGAAAACGGGGAGGTCGCCGGGTCGTGAAAATCTTCCATGGTTGAAGCCAGTTCATCCGCCAGGTTTTCGATGCCGCCCTTTGCGCTGCCGGCAGCTCCAGAGAATGAAGTTGGAAGGTCCCACTCCGCCGCTGGCCTTTCCTGTGCGTCCGCCCCGTGAGCAGGCGGAGTGATCGCAGACGGGTTTGGCTCCCGCCCTAATTCATCGACGCGCTGGCGGAATTCAGACACCCGGCCTTCCGCGGGATACTTCCTTTCGAGTTCGGAAACGGCTTTATCCGCCTCGTCGCAAAAATTATGGCGAATATAGAATTCAATCTCCTCACGGCTTTCTTCGTAGTCAAAAGCCGCCGTTTCCTCCGCGGGCCAAGCCCGATACGCCGGGGCCGGATCCGGCGCTCCAGGATTGGCCTCCTGAAGGCCAACGGAGTCAGCCCCGGCCAGCTCCGGATTTTGCCGGGACTGAAAGTCCAGCAAAATCTCCTGCGGGGGCGGCGGTCCTGTTTCCTCGCCCGGCGTCTCGCCATCCCCCGCTGGTGAAAGATTGATCGCGACCGGTCTCGGCGACGCTCCGCTCGACTCATCAGTCTGTGCGGAACTTTCGTCTTGCGGGGAAATCGAAGTTCCGGCCTCATCGCCAGCCACTGCCTGGCCCAGTTCCAAGGCTTTCCCGTGATATCGCTTGGCCTCGCTGCCATCCCCCCACCCGCTATAGATCCTGGCCAAAACTTCCGCCGCCTGAACCGCGCGGCCGGGGAGTTTTTCCCGGCAAACTCCCAGTATCCGCTTGTGGATCTCGCTCTGCTCAGGGTAAACCCTTAGAACTTTTTCAAGCTCCTCCACAGCCCTTTCCGTCAAGCCGTCTCTGGCAAAGAAATCGCTGTTGGTCATCGCTCCCTTGACAATGGCCGCCTGTTCAGGATCAGCGGACAAGTCAGCGACAGCACCGCTTTGTTCGGCGCCAGGAATCGATTCCAGACCTACGTCGGAGATGATCAGCGGAATCTCACTGAGCGGAACGTATTCCTTGCCCTGTTTTTCAAGAACTTTCCTCCGCAAGCCTTTGTAGGTCTCATTTTCAGGCTCGCGTGCGACCAGCCGGGCGTAGGCTTGCTCCGCATTTTCGAACTGATCCGACTCGACGTAGGCATTTCCCAGGGCTTCAAGAACCTCCGGAATCGTAGCCTCGTCGGCTGTCTTTTCCGCCACCTCGTAAATGAACTCAAGAATATCGATTCGCCCGGGAGCCGACTGCGACAGTTTGCGAAGGGTTTCAATCAAGGGACCCGTTTCCCGACGCGCGATCACGACCGGGGAAACTTCCTTGAGGACCTCCAGCGCCCGGTCGTACTGCTGCCTTTCCATGCACCTTGCCGTAAAATCGGCGACAGGCGCAAAATTCGCCGGGGTTGACCGCAATACGTCCAACAGCAGGCCTCTGGCCTCATCCAGATGACTCGTCGCCAGATAGAATTGAAGCAGCAGCCGCTTCGCCTCCGGGTTACTCTGAAGTTCCGGAACGGAATCAAGAATGCCCTTGATTTCTTCAGGCTTCTGCTCCGCCAGAGCCTGCCGGGCGCGGTGAAGATGGATCTCAGGGTTCTCTGGCGTGAGCTCTGCGGCCTTGTCGAGGGCACTCTTTCGAGCCGCGGAGTCTCCGTTTTCGCCAGCAAGAACAGCCGCGTCAAGATAAGCCGCAGCAGCATCGCCGCGTTCTCCGGCGGCTTCCGCAAATTGGGCAAATTTCAGGCGCAACGCGGTGCTCCGGGGATCCAACTGGCAAAGCTTGCGCAAAACTTCCAGAGCCTTATCTTTCTGGCCTCTCCGCTCAAAAAATTCAAATGCGTTCTTATACTGCTCCCGTGCCTCACGGGCCAGCCCCTGGGCCCAATTAAGTTCGGCGAGCTTTAGCAAAGGCTCCGCTTTGTCCCGGTCAATTTTCGAAATTTTCTTATAAATGGCGATCGCTTTAACTTTGAAACCTTCGCGCGTATAAGTATCCGCCAGCCTGTAGAAATACTTCAGGGCCTCAGGGAAGTTGTTTTCCTGGGCGTAGAGATCACCAATCACATTGAGCAGAATTAGATCGCTGGGATCTCTTTCTATAATCGATTCATATTGTTTGATAGCCCGGCAGGTCTTGCCCTGGGCCACGTACTTGTGAGCTTCCTGAAGCGCTTTGGCCTTGTTAAAAGCCATGTAGACGGGACCTCGAAAGAACGAGTTGCTGTTTTGAAACTAACATACGGTACCCTTGAAGTCAACGCGGAGGAAGGCCAAAATTCGGCAAGCCAAGTTAAGCAAATCCTTATATTTCTGCCAGTTATAGTGATGCCCCCGCGGCGGGCCGCCTGCTCCCTCTCCACGATTTCCGCCTGTTGCCTTTGCTGTCTGTTTTTCTTTATAATGAGCCATAACTGTTGCTGGATAGGACTTAAACCACATGTCATCACCAATCGTTCAAAAGTTGCAGCAGGAAATACAAGCCCTGGAATACGAGTTGCACAATGAGCTTCCCAAGGAATTGAAAAAGGCCCGTGCGCACGGAGATCTCAGCGAGAACGCCGAATACATCATGGCTAAACAGCGGCAGGATTATGTGGGCGCCCGGTTGGCTCAGTTGAAGAAACGCATGGCTGACCTCTCAATGGTGAACGTCAACAACATTCCCAAGGACCGCATTGCCTTTGGGTCGCAGGTTGTTCTGTATGACCTTGACCAGGAAACTGAAATCCAGTACAGGCTGGTGACCAGTGAGGAATCCGATGTCAGCAAAGGGTGGATTTCCACGACCTCTCCGATCGGAAGAAGCCTGATGGGCAAGAAGGTGGGCGACGAAGTTACTGTAAGGACCCCGAAAGGCGTTCGCGAGTTTGAAATCCGATCAGTCCGGACCATCCACGAACAAAATTAAAAGCCCAGGTTCTGCGATGCGCGGCAACACAGTACTAATTGCGCCGCCGCAGCACCGGAGGTTTGTCATCTTCCGTGCTCTGGCCGCCGTTCGTGCCCGCCGGCTGACCGGATTTTGGTTCACGCTTGAGCAGGGTCGGTTTGTTACCCTCGGCCTGGATCTTTTTCATCCTGCCGAGCAGAGTGTTTAATCGGTCCTGGACGTTCTGAAATTCAGAATTGGACACCAGGTACTCGGGACGGCCTGGAAGAATGGTCTTGATCTCTTTCTCAGCGTTAATAATGCGGTCTTGGGTTGGCGGGTGGTCCATGAACACACTGGGAACACTGCCGGGATTACGCCGCTGTTCCTGAATAATCTTGGAAAACATGGAAAGATAGGCATTCGGATCGTATCCAGCCTTCCACATATACTGCAAGCCAAGGAAGTCAGCCTGCTGCTCATCGTCGCGGCTGAACTTGAGAAAAGCCAGAGGAATCCCCAGGTTCATTCCCTCCGAAAGGCCAATATAGACCGGATAGGACATGGGGGTGAAAATAAGGGGAATCATGGCATACTGCAGCAGTGTCTGCTTGGTGGCATCAGACGCCCAATGGCGGCATGCCACGTGAGCGGTCTCATGAGCCAGCACGCCGGCCAACTGGGCTTCACTGCCCGCAGCGTGCAGCAAGCCGGTGTTAACGTAAATGTAACCACCGGGAAGCGTAAAGGCGTTGATCTCCGGCGAGTCTATCACCCTCACCGTGATGGGAATTTTGGCATCGGAACTTCCGGCAATGTTCTGTTCCACGCGGTTGACGTATTCCGTAACGACCGGATCCTTAACCAGCTTGGCAGAACGATTGATCTGGTCGGCGTACTTCTTGCCGATTGCAATCTCTTTCTGCTCGGAAATAATGCTGTGATGGGCCACACGCCTTTGCCCGATGCAATAGACGTCATCCATTTTGTTTTTGGCATCCGAGCAGGGTTTAACAGCCGCAGTGTCATTTGCCAATGCGGGAACCGCGCCCCAAAGGAAAACGGCAGCCAATGCCACGGTCAACAAGGGTATCTTTTTCATAGTCAAAGTCCTGTCCTGATTTGCCCTGTTGATGAGATGATTAAACCTCCTCAGGGGTTTCCTCGCCCTCTGCCCGCCGACTCCGATTCCTTGGCGTTTTCCAGGCCATTTAGGATGCAAACCGCAATTGCGCCGGCGCTGGTCAACCATGGTTTGCAGGAGGAAGGTGAACGGCGACAGGCGGCAACAAATGGAAGGAGACTTCAAACGAGGGCACTGGACCGCCTGCAAGCTCAAGATAAATAACTCCAGCCTAGAGGTCACGTTCCCGTACAGTCTCAGTGAAACGATATCTCCTGCGCGACATCATTGACAAAATCGACAAGGCTCTGGATAACCCCGGTCACCGATCGGGGCAGGTACTGCGGGAGAGCATTCAGTGAACGCTCAAGCCAATCACTACTCCATCCGTAGGAGACAACCCAGGTGCCGCGCTGGTTCCACACTTCCCGCAGGCGGTACCAGTAGTGGACCCGCGCAGCCATCACGTCTGTTTCCAGAGTGCTCGCGGCATCAGCAACCTGAAATTCCGGAGGAGGTGCTGCGGGCAGAGGTTTGCCAGGCGAGTAATCTCTTTGGATGCGCCGGATGGCCACGTTCCAGTAAGCTAGGGCCAGTGCCCGCTCGTAATGCATTTGCTGTCGGTCCAAGGTCCGGTTGTAACCATAGAATGCCGACGGAGGTTCGGCGGACAATCTCATCACCGGGCGCGTCGAGCGGTAAACAAACAGCATAACCAGGATCAGCACAAGCGCCCATTTCCACCATCCCAAGCCCTTCCGCACGGGCCGTTCATGGAAGAGATGATCCACCGCAGTATCTAGAGAGTTCGCATGTTTCATCTGGGAAGAATTTAACCCGGGGTCGGCATGACACACAATGGCCCATTGGTGCCATTTACGCCGGAACAACGTTAGTAGCTATTAAATAACTGAGGAGCAGATGCTACCCTGCACACTCATTGTCCCTGACAACATAAGAGAATCTTAATGTGTATATAACACCGATCAATATAACGGGTTAGGCATGTTGACCCGCCGGACGAAATCCTCCCGACAATGCGACATTGAATGGGCTTCAGCTCTACCTCCTGCAAGGGAAAACCGCTCACTGCCCTGTTATCATTATTGCAAACATGGGCCTGCATCGATTTTAAAAAGCCAATCTGCAGTTTTCGGAACCCTGGCAAAAACTTCGTCGTATCACTTTCCACCTTGATAAGCTAGAAGTCTTAATGATCCGAAGGGAGACATATTCATCATGAAAGCAATCGCCATAACTCCGGGAACCACGGAAGTAAATATTGTTGACCGGCCCGAACCCAAATTGAGTGCTCCGCAGGAAATCAAGCTGCGAGTGCTGCGTGTGGGAATCTGCGGAACAGACCGGGAAGAAGTGTCCGGTGGGCGGGCCGACGCCCCTCCGGGCCAGAAAGATCTGGTCATCGGGCACGAAATGTTCGGGCAGGTGGAAGAGGTCGGCAGCCAAGTCGAGGTGGTCAAGCCCGGCGATTTCGGATGTTTTACCGTCCGTCGCGGATGCGGACACTGCCCGGCCTGTTTGAATAACCGCAGCGACATGTGCTCCACGGGAGACTATACGGAGCGGGGCATCAAACAGAGGGACGGGTACGAAACCGAGCTGGTGGTGGACGAGTCGCAATACTTCGTCAAAGTTCCCAGGGAGCAGGTGCCTATGGGAGTCCTTTCTGAACCCACATCGGTTGCCGAGAAGGCCATCGATGAAGCGCTTGCGGTTCAAGCCGCCCGGATTCCCGGTGTTGACGACCCCGGAAAGTGGCTGGAAGGGAAACGAGTGCTGGTTGCCGGGCTGGGGCCCATCGGACTGCTGGCTGCCGTCGCGCTCAGGCTCCGAGGCGCCGAGGTACTGGGACTTGATGTTGTGGATGCTGACACCTTGAGACCCCGGATCCTTCAGCAATTCGGAGGGAAGTACGTTGACGGGCGCCAGACTAAGCCCTCGGCTTTGGACGACGCCTACGGACAGATCGACATGATCTTTGAGGCCACGGGCATTGCCCGCGTAGAATTTGATCTGCTCGGCGCCCTCGGCATCAACGGGGTCTACGTTTTGACGGGGATCCCGGGTGGCGACCGCCCCCTGCAACTGGACGGAGCGGCGCTGATGCGGCAGCTTGTGCTTCGCAACCAGGTGATGATCGGAAGCGTCAACGCCAGCAAGAAACATTTTGAGATGGCCGTCGAAGACCTGGGCAAAGCTTACAAGACCTGGGGTAAAACGATGGAGCAGCTCATCACCCACGTTGTTCCCTACGCGAACTTCGCCGATGTGCTCGAAAAGCATCCCGACAATGAAATCAAAGCCGTCATCGAGTGGAGCAAACCGAACTGAACCCATGAAAGTCTGGGTTTTCAAAATCAATACCAAACGGGGCTGGAAGTTCGATCAATATTTCCGCTCCAGGACCCGCGGCAACTATCCCATGGGCGATGAAGGCTGGATCAGGAGTGCCTCCAGCCTTCGTTACCTGCGCGAGGAAGTCAAACGCGGCGATCTGTTCCTCTGCTACGAAATCGACCGCAGAGAG
>JAJYJL010000456.1 GCA_021789565.1 Acidobacteriota bacterium | reverse complement strand
TTGGGTCCGGGCCAGCTTTCCGGCTTGGGTCCCGGCCATGGTGAAATTACTCTGGAGGCGGCAAACTCAGCAACCCGGCCTCCCAGGAACCTGACGGCGACCATGGGCTCGTCGCCCATCTCAATTCAGCTGAGATGGACGTCCCCAACGTTTGGTCAGATCGGAACGTACAATATTTACCGGGGAGTTGACGTCGTAGCGCCCGCGCCGCCTTACTATGCTACGGTCCCGGCGCCGTCAACCACGTACACCGACACGAAAATCTCCTGCGGACATACTTACACTTACTTTGTCACTGCTGTCTTGGCGGGAACCATTCAGGAAAGCGTGGCCTCGAACACGGTCACTGTCAGCAAGTGCACGGTTGTGCAGTGACCTTATTTGTGTGATGGGCACGAGACAACGTAGGGCGGAAATGCCCGGGGTTCCCCGGGCATTTCCGTCACACACGTCGATCGTGCGGGGTTTCGTCTGAGGTAATTACAGGGCGAGTCGCCGCCGGATTTCGGCGAGGCGCGGATCTTCGCCCGCCTGACCGCGGATGTTCAGATAGGTGCGGAAGGAGTTTGCAAAGCCGGGGCTCTTCAACCCTTCCCGCACGCGTCCCTGGTCGTAATAGACATCCGGAAGATAACCGTAGGTGGGGACGCTGTCCTGGAAGAGTTCCAGAACCTCGCCCCGCCGCTTGAGGCAGCGGTCGAATTCCGAATCCGCATCGACGAAGTGCCCGGCATCCAGGTAGGTCCGTCCCAGTTCGAAGTGACTTATCCATGTATTAAGGAGTTTGGTGGCGTCGGTCAGCGATGCAACAGCTCCTTTCATATCACCACGCTTCGCGCCGATCATCCCTTCAATGATCTTGCCGTATGACTGTGGCTCGTCTTGCAGCTCCGACCCCAGACTGGTGGCGAGCTTTTGAGCTTTTGCCAGTTCCCCAGCCCCTACAAAAGCCCGCGCGGCCAGAAATCTAACTGGCACGGACTGGCTGTTAGCCAGAGCCCTGTCCGCAGCCGCGATCGCTGCCTGCTTCTGTCCTCTCAAAAGCTCCACGTGGGCCAGCGCGACCAGTTTGTTTGCAGCGCCATCGGGATTCTTGGCCGCCAAGTCGGCGTCCGCGCCCTTTTCAAGGATTCGCTCCGCGTCTGCAAAGCGGCCTTCGTACAAAGCCAAATCCGCGAGCCCTGCAGCAGACAGGGAAGACCCAAATGCGTTTAGTTTTTCCAGGCTGTGATAAGTCTCTGTTGCTTCGGACAAGTGGCCCTGCCCCAGTTGCGCTTCGGCCAGATTGAGATACCCTGCCGCGGAGGGATTCAGTTGCAGGGCAGCACGCGCCTCCTCCTCGCCAGCCTGAAAATCGTCAGCGGCAGAGCTGAAAAACGATAGATTTAGGAGCAGCAAGGCACTCTTGGGCACAATCTTAGTCGCTCGACGCGCCTCCTCGACCGCCTTGGGGAAATCCCGCAATTGTGCGTAGCACAAAGCCAGATTGCCCTGTCCCGCCGCGTCGGCTGGAAATTGGCCAACGAGTTGGGTGTATTCCTCCACACACTTTTGATAGTCATTCGTGTTCAGGTAGTACTGACCGCGGATACGGTAGCGTTCGCGGTCAGTCATCCGGTTTTCGTGTTCCAGGGCAAGTTTCAAATACTTCACAGCATCCTGCTGCCTTCCCAGGCTGCCTGCATTGGCTGCCATCCCCGAATAGGCAGGACCGAAGTCAGGATCAAGTTTTATCGCCTCCGAAAAAGACTTCAGCGCCTCCGCATATTGTCCTGCGTACTCCTGTTCAATGCCCCGCGATGCCTCGTGTACGGCTGCCAGCGATGCGGCGGTGAACGCTCCGTTCGTGGCTTTGAATTGAACCGAAGAGGGCGTAGTATCGCCTAGAGCCTTGCGAATAGGCGCCACAAGTCCTGGAATAGCGTCCAGGATTTCATCTCTTTTGGCGACACTGACATCGGCATCCGCGATCACATTGCCGGTCACCGTGTCGAGCGCTGTAGCCGAGATGTTGTACTTGTTATTGCGTAGCGTGATCTGACCCGTAACAACTGCCGTAATACCCTGGCTCAAGGCCACCAGCCGCGCCGATTGCTCGTTGAGCTTATCTGTGGGATTCGGGAGTTTTTCCGCCAGTTTACGGGCCGACTCTCGGTTGTATGCGTTGATGAAGCTGGCGCCTTCCAGCGCAGTGTTCATCATCGGCTCCAGCGTGTCGTTTAAGATCGGATCGCCAGTATAGTTGGTGAAGTCAGCAACAAGAACGCTCACCGGAGCAATAGGGCCCTTCGGCTTGGCTGGATTGTTCGATCGATACCAAATCACGCCCGCTACCAACAGGGCAACTGCAACCGCCACCCCCACCGTCGCAGGAACGATGCCGAACGGGACGATCCTTTCAATCGTACGGAAATGCGGCATTCGAATCGTCAGCTCCCGGCGACCCGCGCCGATGGCTGTGCGAGTTCGTGTGCGCGATTCGAGATCACCCAGGATCTCAAGTGCCGACTGGTAGCGGTCCGCAGGATCGATTTCCAGACACTTCATAACCACGCGGTTGATGGACTCCGGAATCGTCGAATCCATTTCGCGCGGCGAACGCGGGATTTCCCGCGAACGTTTCAGCATGATGGCCAGCGCCGTCTCCGCATGATGGGGCGTTTGACCGGTCAGCAATTCGTAAAAAACGACTCCCAGTGAGTAGAGGTCCGTACGCGCGTCCAGCTTTTCGGCTTTCCCTTGTTCGGGTGACATGTATTCGGGCGTACCGATGATATTACCTGTTTGCGTGAGGCCCGGAGACTCCTCGGAACGCGCGATTCCGAAGTCCATCACGGTTACCTGGCCCTGATTGTCCAGCATGATGTTCTGCGGTTTTAGGTCGCGGTGAATCACACCTTCGGAGTACGCGGCGTTCAAGGCCCGGCAAACCTGAACGACGATGTTCTTGGCCTCCTCCGGCTCGAACTTGCCTTTTTCCCGGATCAGAGACTTCAGGTCACGCCCCTGCACGAAGTCCATGCTGATAAATTTGATCCCATCGGCCTCACCGATGTCGAAAATGCGGATAACGTTCTTGTGAGTGATCTGCCGGGCAAGGATCAACTCCTGTTTGAACCGTTGAAGGATTTCAGGATGGTTGGCGACCTCCGACCGGATCACCTTAAGCGCCACGAAGCGATCTACGGCGTGGTCCTTCGCTTTATAAACAGCCCCCATCCCTCCCTGGCCCAGCATTTGGATTATTTCGTACCGCCCGCCGAGCATCATCCCAGGTCGAATCATGGAAGAAGTGATGGGGGACCCACCTGTGCCTTGCATGGTAAGCGACGAGGTCCAACCAGCCGTAACTGTCCTGCTTTCTTCGTTTTTAGTTTCCAGCGGAGTATCACACTTCACACAGCGGGTTGTTCCGGCAGGATTGGATTGGCCACAGTAGAGACAATTCATGTTAGGCCCTCCCCCCCGGGCCGCGACGGTTAGCGATTAATTTATAGGCTTAACGTGATGAAATCAAGGCTTCAATTCCAGTTAGATACGCGCTCGTAAATTCGCGTCGCATACAGCCAGACACCGGCCTGCCATTTAAACCACAGATCACAGTGATATATTCCACGATTGCTTTCACGCTAAGAACATCGGAACAGAATAAGGTGTGTTGCCGTATTGACCATGCAAAACTCACCTCCCTCGCCCCGCGACACCTGCCGTTCGGGGCAGGAGGTCGCAATGAACCACCCGAAGAGCCAGAGCCTTCTTGCTGCTGTAATTCTCGCCTTATTCTTCTCTCGTCCTCTGGTTGCTGCGCAAACGGCGAGCTTGGTTTCGTACCATCTGCGAGTCAGGATAGATCCGGCAGCGGGAAGTCTGGCAGCTGACGGGATCGCCGAAGTCCCCCCGCAAGATTTTAGCGCACGAAGCCTCAATTTCTATCTTGATGAAACTCTCTCCATCAGCAAACTGCTGGTGAACGGAAGAAAGGCAAACTTTACCTATGGCCAGCCGGGGCCGCTAGTTTGTGCTCTCATTATCTGGACCCTGTTGGGTCCCATTTTGCCCTGGAGGTTCAGCCATAGCCTGGGGAGCTCGTCCGGTGAACGACGGGGAAGAACTTCGCGGAATGACAGCCTTGATAACGGGAGCACGTAAAAGCACTGGAACTGAAACGGCTCTCGTGGGGTCGCGTGGGATGTTCTCGTTAATTCATTACGATACGGGGCGTCAGGAAGCCTGTCAGGTGCTGAAAAGATCCACGCCGCAGCCGGGAATAGTGAGGCTGTGCAATTGGACCTCAGCAACAGCGAAGGCATCCATAACCCTATTTAATGGTTTTGGGATGGCGCCCCGCCGTTTTGTCCAGGCTGTCGATGAACTGATCGTGACCGTACACTCCGGGTTCGAGAAGAATACGCCAGGTCCAGCCGTTCATGAGCCCGTCGTTGGTGCGGCCCCTGAGTTAGTAAGACCAAATGGGGTCGGAAACGCGGATGCTGATGGGCACGCCGAGTTGGCCGGCACGGTTCCGCGGTGCGTCAAGGCGAGACTGTCAGCATGGGACCCGTTGGGACCGTTGGGGTCGGGCGGCATGGGAGGACTGCGTATCGGAGGGCTCGCACTTCGGCTGGTTTAGTAAACGATGCTGAAGGAATGCTCCAGCGGTCGAAGGTGAACAAGTTGGCCGGGAAGCATCGGTCGAGCAGTTTTTGCGCCTACGGCTGCTGAAAGAAGCCTCCGGCTATAGCGGTTACAATCCACAATCTGGAACGATTCGGCCAGGCGTTAAAGCTGCAACTTCCGCTTCGGTCGCCTTACTTGTTTAGGAGAGAGTGGGTTTCCAGACTACGGAAGTAGAGAAAACTTTGGGGATGTGGAGCAGGTATAGCAGAATTTGCTTGAGAATCGAGCGTAAGGCAACGGGGACATTACTTCACATCAGAAAAGACCAGGAGCGTCCGGTTCAACTGGGCCACAAATTACGCCGGATGCGGCGATCGAGGTAATAACGGATACGGCGGTCGATGGTCGCTTGCTGGGGCAGCCCGAGTTTGGCGATGAAATCATCGATTCTGTCGGTTCCCAAAATTTCCTGGCGAGGGAAAGCCATCGGATCGTCGCCAAGGCGGCTCAGGCCGGAATTTGTCGTCACGCCTTGGACAAAGCCGCATGATTCCATGGCGCGACTCACCAAATCGCTGTGGCCACCGTAAGGATACGCCATTATGCTTACAGGATGCCCGAGTTCGGCCTCAAAGCTTTTGCGCGACCGCTGTCCTTCGGCGAGCATGCCGGCCACGCTCAGCTGATTCAGGCGACGATGGGCAGCGCCATGTGTCCCGAATGTGACCCCCTCCTTTTCCAGGGCGCGAACGTCAGGCCAGGACAGCAATTCTGCAGGCTCACCGAAATTGCGGTCCCATTCTGCACAACCTCCGACATGATTCGTAGGAAGGAAGACGGTCGCTGAGAACCCGTAATGTTTTAACAGTGGCCAGGCATAGTCGCGAAAGTCACGGTAACCGTCATCAAAAGTCAAGCATACATATCGGCCGGGCAGGAGCCCATCCCTGCCAGAAAGCGTGCGTACCCAATCGTCCAGACCGATGCTGGCATACCCATGACTCTTCAGATAGGCAAGCTGGCGCTCGAAACTCTCGGGCGACACGCGGTAACGTGCAAGCCCTTCGGGGCCGTGAGAAGCAATTCGGTGGTACATCAAAATAGGGAGTTCACGAGTGACACTGGTGGCGTAAGCTCGAGCCCGGGTAATGACACAGCCGCCCCAGTTAATTCGGCCATAGACCTTCGGGTCGGCTGGAGGGACGGCTTTGCGGCTGACAACCCTGTCGGGCGCCGAAAGCTGAGCGCGGCGGACCGCCTCGCGGCGAAACAGTTGCACCCGATAGAGTGGTGTTCGCAACTCACAAAGCAAGTGCAGACCCGGCGTGCAGGCAAAAGTCTGGCCGATGAACTTGGCCCCGAAGCCATGCATCCAATCGAAACCTGTGGCGCCATTATCGTCAACAACCAGGTTGGCATGGGCCATAAGCAAGTGCCCGCCGGGATTGATGCTTTGTGCCAGCCGCGCGGCCAGACGACGCAGTTCGAAACGGTCGTTCAGATAGTAAAGCACCTCACTGCAGATGATGAGGTCAAAACAGCCAAACTGATCACGACGGAGATCCAGCTGCTTAAAGGTAACATTTTCAAGTTTTCTGCACCGCTGCCGTGCACGCGCCAATGCAACCTCGGAAATATCAGCGGCGACCAACTGGCCGACAAGAGGAGCTAATTTGGCCGTGAAATGGCCTTCCGCACACGCGAGCTCAAGTGCGTTCCCAATGGGGCCCTCCGGAAGCAACTCAAGCGTATGCACATATTTCGTTTGCTCGTAGGCGCTGCCGTAGCCCCACGGGTCCGGAGTCGCAAAAAGCTTGTCCCAGGGTGCCTGGTCCGGATTAGCGGCAGGCAATGGGGCCGCCTGATTTTCAGCCGTTGTCTTTTCCTGTGGATCGGGCTGGGCTGGCGCGAGTTCGAATCGACTTGCCAGGTAGGAATTGATTCGCGTGGAGAGATAGGCGGAAAGGCGGTGACGCCATTGGGATCTCGGCATGTGTATGAGGTCCCAAAGGAAATACAACGTCCGGCGTCCCAGCAGATGACGGAGCAGGCGGGGATTGTCTCTGATAATTTGGCGTGTCGCAGGCTCAAAAATGCTGCGGTGTTTCTTGAGAACGGCGGCAGCGGCCTGTTGCGTCA
>JAJYJL010000455.1 GCA_021789565.1 Acidobacteriota bacterium | reverse complement strand
CGATCTACCTTTTCGAGGATGGTGAAGAACTGCGCCTTGGCCGCGGCGGAGAAGCCATCGACCTGATCGGTGACCTCGCGCAAAATCTTCGGCAGTGGCGTGCCAGTCTTCATTTCGGCCAGCATGCGCTCGCGGGTGCGCTTCTCAATCTCCGGCAGCGCCTGCAGCATTTTCCCGCGATCCCCCGCGTCTGCCACGTAGTAGTGGATGGCGGTTGAGAGCAGCGTCGTCAGATCCTGCGAGCAGTTGGGCAGCGCGGTATCCGGGCAAACCGAGATACACTCCATGCACTGGGTACAGTTCTCGGGAATGTACAGCGGCGTCTCGCGGCGCGCGACGTACTTGGAGGCCGTGTCGCCGGTCGCAGCGGCAATGACGCCCATCGCGATGAGCGGCGAGGCGGGCTGATTGTAGCCGAGGCCAGCGCGGTACTCAGCGTCAAAGGTGGCGATGCTCGAAACCGGCGGGCGCGAAGCCTGACCGGAGGGATGCGGTGTGGAGCGGCAGCCGGTGCCGCAGGAGCCGCCCGCAGTGGCGAGTTCGAGAATCGGCATCAGAGCCGCACCGCGCAGCGAGGAGCGATCAGCAGCGCTGAGCTCACCAATCTTAATTTCCTTCACGCGGTCAAAGCCCTGCAGCATGACCTCCATGTTGGACTGCACGACTGCGTCACCGAACTTGCCGAACTTCTTCACGTACTGCTTGTGCACCACGTCGCGATACTGCTCCTGCGTGATGCCAAACTCCTGCAGCAGCGTGCTGACTGCGAAAAATGCTCCAAGGAACGCGTTGCCCTGCATACGCAACTGCAGGTCGGCGCGATCGGTGGCTTTGCGCGCAATGTCAAAGCCGGGCAGCGTAAAGACGCGAATCTTCTTGTCGATGATTTGTTGACGGGCCCAAATGGGCAACTGCTCCCATGCCTTCTCGCCTTCCTGGTCGGACTCCCAGACAAGGCTGCCGCCCTCCTGCATTCCGTCGAGGGGGTTTGTGTGGGTGAATGCCTTGGGGTCGCAGCAGAGGACGGTGGTCACATGGCGCAGGTCGCAGTTGACGCGAATGCGCTCCTTGGCCGCCACCATAAAGTAGCTGGTCGGCGCACCCTTCTTCTCCGAGCCGTACTTGGGGTTGGCACTGACGTGGATGACTTCCTTGGGATTGCCAAGCTCGTCCACAACCTTATCGCGCTCGAAGATCAGGTCATTCAGATCGCCGAGAATGGCGCCAAGGTTCTTGCCGGTGGTGATGGCGCCCCAGCCGCCGATGGAGTGGAAGCGAACGGCGACGGCACCCTTGGGCAGCAGCGAGGGGGTCTCATCAGCAACGACACTGTAGGGATGATCGACGCCAAGCACAAAGAAGTTGGCGCCTTCAACCGCGGACTTGCCATCCTTGCGCTTGCGGCCGGCAGTGGCGTATTCAAAGGCGCCGATGATGTGCTCCGGGCGGAAGTCGCGAGAGCCAAGGCCATAGCTGCCGCTATAGATCTTCGGCAGGTCGCTGGGCGAGATGGCCGGCAAGCCCTCCGCCGCGGGGTGGCCTTCGTACTGCACGGCCTTGGAGAGAGCGGTGCGGATGTCGCGGCCCATCGGGTTGTCACCCGCGAGCGGCTCGTCGGTGCGTTCAAGGATGATGACATTCTTCTTTCCCTTGAGAGCAGCAACGACGGCTGCTTCAGGGAAGGGTCGAATGACGTTGAGGTGGATGGAGCCGACTTTTGCGCCACGGGTCTGGCGGAGGTAGTCGACCGCTGCCTCGATGTTTTCTGCTGCGGAGCCGAGCGAGATGAAGACAGTATCGGCGTCTTCGGTCTTGTACTGGCTGATGAGGCCGTAGCGGCGGCCAGTGAGCTCGGCAAATTTTTCGTAAGCTTCTTCAAGGAACTTCAGGATCGGCTCGGCAAAGTTGTTGCGCCGCGCGATGACGCCCTGCATGTAATGTTCCTGATTCTGCACGGGCCCAAGCAGCATCGGGCTCGTCAGGTCGATCATCTTGGGCACGCGTCGGCGAGTGGGGCCAAAGAGCACCCGCTGCGCCTCGGTCGGGCAGTCGATCACGTCCTCAGGCGAACCCAGATACTCCCGGATCAGCTCAGATTCGTGCTTGTAGAAGGTACGCTCAAGATGGCTGGTAAGGAAGCCATCCATGATGTTCATGCCCGGCGTAAGGCTCTGCTCCGTGACGCGGCGGAGGATGAGCGCCTGATCGGCGGCCTGCTGCGCGTCCTTGCCGAAGACCATGATCCAGCCGGTGTCGAGCGCACCATAAATGTCATCATGGCCGCAGTGGACATTCAGGGCATGCTTGGTGAGGGCGCGCGCCCCCACCTCGAGGATCATCGTGGAGCCTTTGCCCGGCGCGTGGTAATCCTGCTCCACTCCGTAGACGACACCCTGCCCGGAAGTGAAGTTGACCACGCGCTTGCCGCAGACGGAGTGCGCGATGGCGCCGCCCTGGGCCGCGTGCTCGCCTTCCGTTTCAATGGCCAGTGTGTTGTGTCCGAAGACGTTCAGATGGCCTTCCGCATAGGCCTGTTGGAAAAGCTCGCCACCTTCCGTGGAGGGAGTAATCGGATAAAACACGCCGGCGTCGGCGATGCGCGTCTCGGTATGGTAGGAGACCAACTGGTTTCCGTTGGCGGTAACCCGGATTCCGGGATAGCGTGCAGGTTCGGTCATAAATCCCCCTCTGTGCCTTTCCTTCTCAAGCCTCGGTCTTGCCCGGTTGTGCTGGCTGAATCACTTTCACCATTCAGCACATCGTGTGGGCAGTCCTCCGCGTACACGACGCCGATGAGGCAAGAGGCCTGATTCGGTAGCGTCTTCCGACGAGCTTGCATTCTTGCTGTCCACGCAGCCGGAGGGCCTGCGCAGATGATTCTCTTCACCGGTTGGCAGCAGCCGGCATCCTCAAACTTTTGCCCCTACGAGTCTAATGGGCGGAGCGCAGCGGAGGAAACTCCCGGGGAAGAATCGCTACAAAATCGACCTCCATCCCAGTATGCTCTTTCGATGAAAGACGGTGTACCAACCTGCGGGATTACGAGACGTCCTTATTTCATTGGACTCAAGGATGCGATGGCAAAGGTATGGATGATCGAGAGCCTATACTGGCTTCTACTCCGCAATCGATGGGGAAAATGCATAGCCTGGAGGCACAGCAAGTGTCTGTTCGAGCTCAGTTTGCCAGTTATCCCAGTCTTCGTGACCGCGCTGTGATTGTTACGGGCGGCGGCACCGGGATTGGCGCTTCCATTGTGGAGCAGTTTGCACGGCAGGGGGCTCGAGTTGCGTTCCTTGACGTGCAGGATGAGCCGGCTCATCAGCTGGCGGAAGCGCTGGGTGCGGCGGGGCATCCGGCGCCTGTGTACTTCCACTGCGATCTGACTGACCTGCAGGCGCTGAAGGAAACGGCAGAGCGAGCCATTCGACAACTGGGCGGCGTGGATGTGCTGGTGAACAACGCGGCGAACGATCAGCGGCACCGGATCGACGATGTGACGCCGGAGTATTGGGAACGGTCGATGGCGACGAATCTGCGCCCGCAGTTTTTCATGATTCAGGCGGTGCTGCCGTCGATGCGTGCTGCGGGACGCGGCTCCATCCTCAATATGAGTTCAATTTCGTGGTTGATTCCTTCCACGGGTGTGCCGCTTTACGCAACTGCCAAGGCGGCAATTGTGGGCATGACACGGACCCTGGCGCACGAGCTTGGCCCGGAAGGAATTCGCGTCAATGCGGTACTGCCGGGCGCGGTTGTGACAGAAAAGCAGAAGCGGCTTGTATACACGCCGGAGTACAAGGCAGAAATACTTGCAAGCCAGGCGCTAAAGCGCGACATCCTGCCCGAGGAAGTTGCCCGGCTCATTCTTTTTCTTGCAGCAGATGACTCAGCTGCGATTACCAACCAGAGCTACATCATTGATGGCGGCTGGATCTAGCTCAGCTGGAGCATGCATGACCACGGTCATCGCCCAGTTTCAACTCTCATCCCTTAAGATGCTTGCGGGAGTCTAATGCCATGTTTATTCGTTCGCTGATGCGTCCCTGCTTTATCTATCTACTGGTGCTTCTGACCGCGACAATGGTTCCAGTTGCGCAAGCTGGGGCCCAGAGCCCGTCGGAAATTGCGAAAGCCGAAGCCGGCCTTTCGCCCGAATCCCGCGCGGTGCTGGACCGGTTGGATCTTTTGAGAGAGCTGCCTGACGGCACTTGGAAGATGCATACCGGAAACCTTGCCCACGGAGAAGCGCTGCATGTGGATGAGAGCGATTGGCAGACGATTGCGCATGGCAAGGCGCCGAAAGAAAGCTTGTGGTTCCGCCAGACCTACCAGGTGCCAGAAAACCTGCATGGGTATGACCTGACGGGCACCCGAATCTGGTTTCAGTTTCATTGCTACGCAAATGGCCCGATGCCCATGATTCTTTACTTCAACGGCCGCCGCGTGGCGTTGGGCGATGATCTCGAGCCGATTGTTCTGTTCGACGGGGCGAGACCGGGAGAAAGCGTCACAGTGGCCGTCAAGCTTTTGCACACGGTGGATGAAAAGACCTTCCAGGGAGCCACGCTGAAGATTGATTTTCCTCCAAATCGACCAAACCCCGAGGACCTTCGAGAAGAGTTCCTGACTGCGGCAGAGCTCATGCCTTCCGTTGCACCGGGCGACAACGGCAGGATGGACACTCTCAATGCAGCCATTCGCACCGTCAGCATCTCAGCACTGGATGGGGCGGGCGCCGGCCAGACACAAACACTGCAGCAGGCGCAGACCGCCTTCGATGCCAGCCTCACTGAGGCTCAGCAGAAGCTCTCGGCCCTCACCCCTCTGCTTTCTCAGCTGACCTACCACCTGACTGGCAACTCGCACATTGACGCGGCATGGCTGTGGCCGTGGACGGAAACGGTTGACGTCGTGAAACGGACGTTTGGCACGGCGCTGCAACTGATGGACGAGTATCCCAAGTACACCTACACGCAATCGGCCGCGGCATACAACGAATGGTTGGCCGACAAATATCCGGATATGAACGCCCGTATTGCGGAACGAATCAAAGAAGGACGATGGGAAATTGTGGGCGGCATGTGGGTGGAGCCGGATCTGAACATGCCGGACGGCGAGTCGCTGGTGCGCCAATTGCTCGTGGGCAAGCGCTGGTACAAGCAGGCCTATGGCGTGGACGTGCGCATCGGCTGGAATCCAGATTCGTTCGGTTACACATGGCAGCTTCCGCAAATCTACAAGAAAAGCGGCGTGGATTACTTTGTCACCCAGAAGATGACCTGGAACGACACCAATCAGCTGCCCTTCAAGCTGTTCTGGTGGGAATCCCCAGACGGCTCCAAAGTCCTGGCCTATTTCCCGCACGACTACGCCAACACCAATCTGAGTCCTGTTCGGCTGGGAGCGGACATGGTGCAGGCACGCGAACGCGCCACAGGCATGACGGACATGATGGACCTCTATGGTACGGGTGACCACGGAGGTGGACCCACACGCACTGTGCTGGACCAGGGCATGCATTGGACCGAGCCAGGGCATGTGACACCGAAGTATGAGTTCGGCACGGCGCAGACCTATTTTTCGCATGTGGAAAAGGAGATCGCGTCCCAGAGCCCCGTTTGGAACTACCAATCGATTGCAAAGGGATACGCTGCGCCGCCTGCCGTGCCGGGCATGATCTCGATTCCGACCTGGAAGAGCGAGCTGTATTTCGAGTACCACCGCGGAGTGATGACGACTCAAGCCGCGCACAAGCGCAACATGCGGGAAAGTTCTGAGGAGACGCTGAACGCGGAGAAGTGGGCTTCTCTGGCGTGGCTTGACGGCGACGCTTACCCCGGCCAGGAATTAACGGAGGATTGGAAGAAAGTCCTCTTTAATCAGTTCCATGATCTGGCGGCCGGATCAGGCATCGGCGTGATTTACAAAGACGCGCAGAAGGACTACGACGTGGTCCGCTGGTCAACCAACCAGATATCTTCAAGCGCCCTTCAAACAATCGCCGCGCAAGTCGATACCGATGCTGCTGCCAAAGGGGCCGACCATCAGCCGATTGTGGTGTTCAATCCACTGGGCTGGACGCGATCGGGTGACGTAGTCGTCCGCGCGCAGCTTCCCGACGCCGCCAATGAGGGCGTCCGTGCAACGGACATGTCACACAACGAGATGCCCCACAATTCGAATCTCGACGTGCAGATACTCTCGATAGACAAAGACACAGGCGTTGCGGACCTAAAGATTCATGTAGATGACGTCCCCGCGCTGGGATACAAGGTGATATCCATCGCGCCTGGCTCGGATTTGCATTTGAAGCGCCCGGCCACTGCCTATGCGCGCGAGGATTCAGACCAGGTCACGCTTGAAAGCAGTTCACTGCGTGTCGTGGTGAACAAGGATACGGGGTGCATCACCAGCCTATTCAACAAGCGCTCCGAGTTTGACGCATTCAAGGAAGGAACCTGCGGCAATCAGTTGCAATTCTTCAAAGACACACCAAAGGAATATGACGCGTGGAATATCGACCCGGGTACGTTGGATGTACCGCCAATGCTGATCGACCATCCCGATTCCGTCTCAATTATCAAAGGGAGCGACGGCATGCCGGGCATCCGGATCGCTTCGCACTGGCAAAACTCGAAGTTTGTTCAGACCCTGACGCTGCCGATCGGCGCGAACTTCGTCGATGTGGAGAACGATATTGACTGGCATGAGACCCATGTCCTGTTGAAGGCCGCCTTCCCTGTAACCGTGGCGGGACCGT
>JAJYJL010000454.1 GCA_021789565.1 Acidobacteriota bacterium | reverse complement strand
TGCACAAGTTTCGCTCGACCAGCGTGAAATCCGGGCGGTCGAGCGGGTTCTGAAAAGCGGAAACCTCAGGGCCGGTCGGGTGACCGAGAACTTTGAGTCTTCCTTCGCTGCAGGCGTGGGAGCCCGCCACGCGGTCGCGGTCAGCTCAGGAACTGCAGCGCTTTACCTTGCCTGCCATGCACTGCTCAGTCCGGGTGATGAAGTCATTGTGCCGGACTTTACTTTTGTTGCGACAGCCGCCATGGTGGCGGCCGTGGGCGCAAAGCCGGTTTTTGCCGACGTCAATCCCCGGACCTTCACGCTGGATCCGGCCGAAGCAGAACGTCACCTCACTCCGCGAACGCGGGCGCTGATTCCGGTCCATCTCTACGGGCAGCCGGCAGACATCACGGGGCTGGAACGGCTGGCCCGCCGGCACAAGCTGCGCATGATCTGGGACGCCGCCCAGGCTCACGGAGCAAAATTCGACAGGCGGGATGTGGGGTCATTTCCGGATGCAGTCTGTTATTCCTTCTATCCCACAAAAAATATGACGACCGGCGAGGGGGGAATGATCACAACCTCCAATGGCTCCCTTGCCAACCGGCTCCGTCTGCTCCGCTCCCATGGCGAAGCGAGCCGCTACCGGCATGTCCGCCTCGGCTTCAATTTCCGCACCACCGATGTTGCTTCCGCCATCGGCCTCGTTCAACTGGCCAGGCTCGGCAAAGCCGTCCGGGCCCGCCAGCGCAACGCCAAAATCCTGATAGAAGGACTCCTTGGCATTCCCGGGCTGCAAACACCGGAATGGATCACCGGCACCAGCCACGCATTCAGCCTGTTTACGGTTTGCATCGACAAGAAACAGGCGGGAATGTCACGGGACGCGCTGGCGAAGGCGCTGCACCTTCGTGGCATCCAGTCGGCTATCCACTATCCGCTTCCGCTTCACCGCCAGCCTGTTTTTCGGGGTTACGGACTGGACCGGGATTTTCCCATTTCCTCCCGCCTGGCGAAAACCGTTCTCTCCCTGCCAGTCCACCCGGGGGTCAACGAAGAGGACCTTCGCTACATCGTTCGGTCAGTGCGTGAAATCCTGAAGGCCAATGTCAGCTAACGGCGGGACTTCTTCTTTTTTGGAGCGCGCCGGGCGGGGTTGTTGGCGGCATCCGCCTTGTGGCAGACCTCGTCGTTAAAACGGTCAATCGCCTCCAGCAGCGGTGCGCCGCCGGCTTGCCTGGCTACATGAATGATGGAAGCCATGTCTTTGGGCAGACAGCGGCCGCGGTAGCCGCGCTCGGCGGTGACAATCGTGTGGGACCTTCCCACACGATCATCGGCAAGCCAGAGCTCTCTCAACTCGTCATAGTCGACTCCAAGGCCCTGCGCAATGTCATAAAACTGGTTGGCAAAAGCCACTTTGGTGGCAAGGAAAGCGTTTTCCATATACTTGCAGAGCTCGGCCGCCTTCGCATTCGTAATGTAATAGCGGGGCATCGGTCCCAGAAACTGCTGGTAAGCCTGGATGACAAGCTTGCAGGCGGACCGCTCCCCTCCAACGATAATGAATCCGTGGCTCTCAATCCCTTTCATCGGATGCCAAAGGGTCTCCCCCACATATTCAGGACTGAAGCAGATCGACTTGCCCGTCTTCGCCGCAAGCCGGTCGACAGTTCCTGGTGGGACCGTGGACTTAACGCACATGGCCGGCTCGACCCACGAAACAACTTCGTCAATTGCTGAAAGGTCACATCCTCCGTCCGGACCTTCAGGAGTCGGAACGGCAATGAAAACGAGGTCACATTTCTGCAGGGCAGCGCGCCGCCCGGGACCGTTCATCCCTTTGATAAATTTGTCATAGATCACCAGGTCAGAATTTCCAGCTTCAGCCTCGAAAACCTTCGCCAAAGCCTTCCCTACAACACCATAACCAACAATTCCCAGCCGCATCGCCATCGCTATCTTTTCTCCCAACTGCCGTTCGAACGGATCCGGGGCCTGTCACCATCTGCGTGAGAAGTTTCTCCTCTGAAGCCCTCTGCAGGAACAGAACCGCCTTTCGTCCTTAGTAAAGAACAAGTATTTTGCTCCGGATACGCCTTGGAATGCAACTCTGTGCAGGCCTGATATCGCTGCTAACCGGTGACTGTCATTCTCACGGCCACGGTCCCAATCAATCGGAACGACCTTTGCGCAGGCCTCCTCCGGCATGCATTGGCGAGCCATGAAACCGGCAAAGATGCCGCCCCTGAAGGCGTCGGCCCGCTTAATCCTGCCAGGTAGGCCGACAAGGGTCCGTTTGGGGGTGTGTGAATGGGAGGTCTGTAAATGCAAAGTGGGCGGCAGCCCTTTCCGGCCATCGCCCACTTTCCCTTCCGTTCTCTGTTCTCTGTTCTTTTACCGCCGCTTGTTTACGGGCAACTGTAGCCTGCCGGCGGCACGTACGGACTCGGCGTCGACGGATTCTCGTTCGCGTTCTCGATGTTCTCCGCGCAACCCGCCGCGTTCGCTGCCGCTCCCGCCGCATTCGCCGCTGCCGTCGCCGCATTCGCCGCCGTCGTCGCGTTGTTCGCCGCCGTCGTCGCCGCGTTCGCCGCATCCCTCGCCTCGCTCGCCCGCGACAATCCCAGCCCCGCCAGCACCGCTGCCGCCGCTCCCGCGCCCACGCCCATCACTCCCAGCGTCGTCGCCATCGTGATGTGCTCGTTCCCTTCCGGTGGCGCCGCCGGACTCGGCACCGGCCCCGCCGCCGTCACCGGCAACGTCACCGTCTTCCCTTCCGCCACCTGCTCCGTCCGTCCCTGCCGCTCCACCTGCAACATCCCTTGCTTCGCCGTCACCACCAGGCTCCCGTCCAGCATCGCCACTTCGCCCAGCGTCTTATACCCCGCCACCGGCGATACCGTCACCTCTCCGGCTTTCACCGCTACGCCCGCGCTCGCCCTGGGATGGTACATCGACACGTTCCCACGGCTCAGCAGCACCGTCACATCCTTCGCTTCCCGCAGAAACGACGCTTCCGTCTCCCGCCCAAACACCATCCGGTTCCCCGCGTCCAGCGCCACCACCGCCACTCCATCCTTCACCCGCAGCGTGTCGCCGCTGAAGACCGTCGTGTTCGGCATCAAAGCCTCTCCGCTCAAAGTCGCGTTCCGGCTCCCGGCAATCGACCCCACCGCCGCCGAACCCGCCAGCATCGGCATCAGTCCGATCCCCATCACCGCTATTGCCATCAGCCCTAGTTGCATCAATCTCTTTTGAATCAGCATTCTTTCCCCCTGCAGTTTGTGCGTGAAGCTCAGATTTCCTACACTTATGGCCGTGCCATAACTCATTAGGAATTTATAATCCTTCTCGCCCCATGTCAAGACCTAAATAGCAATTCCCCGGAATCTTGGAGCAAGAGCGCCTGAAATCCATGCCGGTAAAACGCCAAAATTTGCAGGCCGGAGGCGCCACCAGAGGCAGTGCGCAAGCCAAAATGGCTATCAGGACGGTCGCTATCATCTGCCACACAGGCCCGATAGCCTGACAGAAGAGCCTGCCGCGGAATGTGACGTTCTAGGCTAGACTCTTGAGGTGAACGCCGGCACGCCCCAGATCGGGGTTCATTCCCACCAGGTCCACCAGGATTTTGCCTTTCTTAAGCCCTCTGACTGCGGCTTCAAAATCCGGATGGGTCCCCGCCAGGACGATGAGGTCGCTGCTCCTTGTCAGGTCTGCGTAGGATTGCGTCATCATCCGTGGAAGCAAGGGAAGCTCTTTACGGATAAAGGTCTGATTGGCCCCGAGCAGGCGGTCAAATCGCACACGGGGATCATAAACCCTCACCTTTTTTCGGGCCGCGATCAGCCTTTTAACCAGTTCGCAGGCAGGACTTTCACGCAGGTCGTCGGTGTCGGCTTTGAAAACCAGCCCGAGAACCCCGATCCTTTGCCGCCGGGCGGAGAGGACCAGTTCGACAGCTCGATCGAGGTGGCGTGAATTGCTGGGAAGGATGTTCTCAATCAGGGGAAGCTGCAACCCGTTCTTCCGGGCCAGCCACCCCAGCGCCCTGACGTCTTTGGGCAGACAAGGGCCTCCAAAAGCGAACCCGGGCTTGAGATAAAGGGGTGAAATGTTGAGCTTGGTGTCCTGGACGAAAATCCGCATCACCTCATTGCTCTCGATGTCAAACTGCTTGCAGAGCGAGCCAATCTCATTGGCAAAAGAGACCTTGAGGGCGTGAAAGGTATTATCAGCGTACTTCAGGATTTCCGCCGCTTTGAATGAAGTCACGAAGACAGGCGCCTTGACCGGCCTCCACAAGCGGGCCATCCGCCGGGCCGTCCGGGAATCGTGGGTGCCCAGCACCGTTTTGGGCGGGTCAAAAAAGTCCCGAATGGAAGAGCCTTCGCGCAGGAATTCGGGATGGAAGCACACGCCAAAATCGAGCCCTGCTTTTTTGCCGCTCGTTCTCTGAAGCGTCGGAATCACCAGATCTTCGGTGGTTCCTGGCGGTACGGTGCTCCGAATGGCAACCACATGGAACTTTTTCGCGCCACGCAGAAACCGCCCGATGCCTTCAAGCGCTGAAACCAGGTGGTCCAGATTGGCGCTGCCGTCCCTGCGCGAAGGCGTGCCCACGGCCACCAGCGAAATATCAGTCCGATCGAGCGCCTCAGGCGGATCGAGAGTGGCGCGGAGTCTGCCTTCGGCTACCATCTTTGCCACCAGGATGTCCAGTCCCTGCTCCAGCACAGGCGACTGGCCAGAATTCAGCAAACGCACTTTGGGCACGGAAACATCAACGCCGACGACCGTGTGCCCCATCTGTCCAAGGCACGCTCCCGTCACACAACCGACGTATCCAAGTCCAAAAACCGCGATCTTCATAATGGGGTCTTAATTCTCCAGGAAGGCCAGATGAAAAGCCGCTCTTACAGGCCGAGCAAAATTAATGAGTGACTATAATGGAGGTCAAAGCCTAAAGTCAAAAAGCGGACTCAAACCTTTAAGGCTGGAACCCTTTCGAACGCTACAGGGAATTTAATCCGGGCATCCGGAGCAAATGAAACGCCCCGGGCGTCAACCAGAGACACTCGCCAGCAGCGACTGGATGCCCGCCGCCACGCCGTCCCTGCACCCGTAAACAGACGATCCGGCAACCAGCACGTCGGCCCCGGCCTCAACCACCAGGGGCGCGGTCTCGATGTTAATCCCGCCATCCACTTCCACTTCGCAATCGAGACCTTTTTGCTCAATCTGCCGGCGGACTTCACGAATCTTCGGAAGGGTTTCCATGATGAATTCCTGGCCGCCGAAGCCCGGATTGACGGTCATCACCAGCACGAGCTCAACATTTCCAATGACCTCCGAAAGCAGGCTGGCCGGGGTTGCGGGGTTGATGGCCACCCCGGCCTTCCTGCCCAGGGAATGAATGAGCTGGATGGCACGGTGCAGGTGCGGCGTGGCTTCCTGGTGGATGATGATGGTATCGGCTCCCGCCTCTGCAAAGGCTTCGATGAAATCCTCGGGAGGTTCAACCATCAGGTGCGTTTCCAGCGTCAGGCGCGTCAGTGGCCGCAGGGATGATACGGCCTGTGTTCCAAAGGTAATGTTCGGAACAAACCGTCCGTCCATCACGTCGATCTGGATGCGATCCACGCCGGCAGCTTCCACCTCCTGCACCTGCTCGCCGAGGCGCGTGAAATCCGCAGAAAGAATTGAGGGAGCAATTCTGATCAAGAGTTTTTCCTGCTGCTGTGACTCTTTCGAAGAAGCTGTGCCGCCGCCCGGTCCAGATACCAGTTCAGGCGCCCTTCGGGCGGCTGGATTCCCTGTGCCGGGAATTGCTTTGCCTCGCGCGGTCCCTCCAGCACCTGGCGTAGGATTTCCGCCTTGCCTGCTCCCGCAACCAGGAACACAATCTCACTGGCCGCGTTGAGGACGGGATAGGTCAGCGTCAACCGGTGCATCTGGAGCTTCTCCACATAGTTCGGGCAAACCCATTTGCTGCTTTCAGCGAGGGCCGCCGAACCTGGGAAAAGTGAAGCCGTGTGCCCATCCGACCCCAGTCCCAGAAAGATCAGATCGAAGCAAGGCAGCCGTCCCTCCGACGGGGCGAAAACGCTGCGGATCTCCGCCTCGTATTCCGCGCTGGCGGCATCGCGGTCTTCCAACTCAGCTTTCATGCGATGGAAGTTTTCGGCCGCGCCGGGCACCGGCCGGAGCAGGCTGCCGTGAATCATGCGGTAGTTGCTTTGGAGGTGATCAGGAGGGACGCATCGCTCGTCCACCTGGAAAAGATGAACGCTCTCCCACTGAATGCGCTGGGAAAATTCCGGGTTTGCCAAAATTTCCAGAAAGGTGCGTGGGGTTGAACCGCCCGAAAGAGCGGCCGTAAACACTTTCCCCTGCTGGACACGTTCCCGTGCGAGCCCGGTGAATCGCAGAGCTGCCGCGCGGCTCAGATCTTCCAGGCCCGAAAATATTTCAACCTTCGTTTCACTCATCCGGCCACCAGCCGCATCAACTGTTGAAACTTACAACTCGACCATTTGGGCGATCAGGCGCAGGGTCTCTTCGTAAATCTTATCCCGTTCCGGGAGCTTCAGTTCTTCGTTGACCAGTTCGACGTCCCCCATCACCACAAGCCGGGCGGTTCTCTCCAGCGGCGCACGCCCCGGCAATTCCGCGCGGGTGCGAACAATCCCTTCCTCCATCGACTCGCTAACTGAAAAGTGCGCCGAAGGAGAAGAGCCTGTCTTCAGGTTCACCTTGAAAGGCGTTGGCGCTTTGCCCGCCTTTCCGCGAACAACCCAT
>JAJYJL010000453.1 GCA_021789565.1 Acidobacteriota bacterium | reverse complement strand
GGCGACGTCGGCGATCGTCATCGAGCGGTCGGCCGACTTGCACATGTCGTAGACGGTGAGCGCGGCCACCGTGCAGGCCGTGAGCACCTCCATCTCGACGCCCGTCCGGTCCACCGTCTCGACCTGCGCCTCTACGTCGACGTAGTCGTCCCCGATCGAAAAATTGACCGACACGGACCCCACGAGGACCGGGTGGCACATCGGGATGAGGTCCGCCGTGCGCTTGGCCGCCTGGATGCCGGCGATGCGCGCCGCGGCCAGCACGTCACCCTTGGTGATGGCGTTGTTGGCAACCTGCGTCGTCGTCTCGGGTTTCATCCACACGCGGCACCGGGCGAGCGCCTTGCGATGCGTCGGCTCCCTCGGACTGACATCGACCATGCGGGCACCGCCCAAGGGGTCGAGATGGGTCAGGCTGCGGTCTGCCACGAAGCGAGTCTAGAGGAAACCGGCCCATGGGGTCCGATACCCCGGCCCGTCGCACCCGGGACGCTTGCATCAACGCGTCAAGAGTTCGATCAATCAACTGTGCTACCTGACCGGCCGCTGGTTGATGTTGATGTGGCTCTACAAAGAGGTTGCCGATGGAGCCCTTTGAGCCTTCCTGAAAATAGAGGCAATAAGCTCTTACCGAACCATCCTCGAACAGTGCAAAGCCCAACAGACGCTTTTCGTCGAGGCACGTTGAGATAAGCTCGATCGATGGGGTGAAGTCCCAATGCAGTCCATCCCACCACGCCCGAGACTCAACCTGCAACAGACGCTGGAACGGGCCTGACTCCAGCTGCCGGACATCGACGATCTCAGTTCGCAACGTTTCTTCGAACCTCCGGGCAGCACACCCTGCAGTGCGTCCAGTATAGCCTAAAAAAGCGGAAAACCCGCCCGCAGCGGTCAATGGTATGGCATTCCCTGAATCGGCTTTGGGAGCCGCGCAGAAACTTGTTAGCAACGTGCGAAGCGATTGTGCTACGATTCGCTGTTTAGCGTGACTCAGTTGACGAACTGGCCGGAAGTCAACAAGAGACTGCTGCATGGCTTCAAAGCGCGGAACACCTTATTTCTTTTCCTCACGAGTTTCGTCTGTAATCCTTCGCCGGCTCATTTGGGGCATTCTGTTCGTGTTTGCCGGGATTTCCATCGTGTTGGTTGGCGCCGGGGCCTTCCTGACGTACCGCATCATGACGACCCACGACAATGTCGAGAATGTGACTCCGGCTTCCTACCTGCTGGCAAGTTACGAAAATTTGAACTTTGCGGACGCTCGGGGCGGAGAGCATGCCGGCTGGCTCCTGGTAGGGCTGAAAGGGGCTCCCGTAATCATTCTTTGCCACGGATATAATTCCAACCGGTCGGAATTGCTTTCCCTGGGCACGACGCTCCAGGCGAATCACTTTAATGTTTACCTTTTCAATTTTGACGGGCCGCGGTCAAAAGACGGTTTTTCCAATTTGGGAATTCGAGAAGCGTCGATTTTGATGTCGGCGATTGCCAGAGTTACGAAGTTTAGGGGTGTCAATCCCCACCGGGTGGGGGTCTATGGGACGACGATCGGGGCGTATGCGGGCCTGGTGGCCGGCGAAGAAAATCCCATGGTGCAGGCGCTGGTTGTAGACAACGCCTATGAGAGGCCAACCCAGATGTTTGACTCCCAGGTGGACCGGTTGCTGGGGGGCGCCGGTCCGATCTTTCATCTCCTTTCCCGGGCGGAGTTTCGGCTCCTCACCTTCCGTTCGTCGTATCCGGACGTCCGCGCCGGCCTTTCCAAATTGGCCGGAAGGCCAAAGCTATTTCTCGCTTCTGAAAACGCTCCGGCGCTTCGGAAGATTGCCGAGGGCCTCTATAAGGATGCTCCTCAGCCCAAGCGCCTCTTGGTTTTGCCGCGCACCCAGGATACTCTTGTCTCTGGGCCTGAAAGGAAAGAGTACGAAAATCAAGTCCTCAGTTTTTTCTTGCAAAATCTTCCCCTGCGAGCCGATTAAGTTCGCCTGTCGAGAATTGAAAAGTACCCTGTGGGGATGGCTGAGAACCTGAATTAGCCACGCTGAGAGAAAATCTGTAAAGCTTGCGAGCCTTGTTGAAAAGAAAACATCGATCTGAAAGTCCACTCTTCCGCCACCGGGTTGAAGCCGCGGTTGCCGAGAGCCTTCTGAAACTGCTTGGCTGGCTGCCGCACCGGGTGGCGCGCGCCGCGTGCGGAGTGCTGGCCGTGCTTTCGTACTCCTTTTGGCCGCGCCTTCGCCGGGTGGGATTATTTAACCTGCGGCTCGCATTCCCCGAATGGGACGACCGCAAACGGCGGAAAGTCCTGATGGGGGAATTCCGCAATTTAGGCCGAATGCTTGCGGACTTTGCCCATTTCCCCCGGTTGAGCCGGGAGAATATCGAGCGGCTTATCATCTACGACGGCTTTGAGAACTACGATGAGGCCCGGAAGCAGGGCAAGGGTGTGCTCTATCTTACGGCGCACTTCGGCAACTGGGAGCTGGGTTCCTTCGCGCATGGCATCTACGGTTATCCGTGCAATTTCGTGGTTCGCGAAATGGACAATCCCCTGATCGACGAACTCATCAACGGGTATCGCCGCGCGAGCGGCGGCCAGGCGATCAAGAAAGGGGAATTTGCGCGCCAGGTGCTGGCAGCTTTCGGGCGCGGGGAAGCAGTCGGAGTTTTGATTGACCAGAATATGCTGGCGGGCGAGGGGATCTTCGTCGACTTCTTCGGATGTCCCGCTTCAACGACTACCGGTCCGGCTCGCGTGGCGCGCAAAACGGGCGTCCCGATCATTTTGGGGCTTGTCATCTGGGATGCAAAGCTGAAAAAATATCGGCTGAGGTTCGACCGGGTTGAGTGGATCAAGCGTGCGGATCCGGAAGAAGAGATCGTGGTGAATACCGCCAATTTTACACGGCGCATTGAGCAGTACGTTCGCCGCTATCCGGAGCAGTGGCTTTGGGTTCACCGCCGATGGAAAACACGCCCTCCCGGCGAACCGCCAATCTACAATTCTTGAGGCACGCGCCATCACAAAGGTTGAGGAGCTATTCGGAACTCCGGGGGCGTTATGAGAGTTGAAGAAATAGCACGTTTGGTTGGTGGACGCGTCGACGGCGATCCCAACCTGGAAATCCAAAGGGTGGCTTCGCTTGAAACTGCTGCGGAAAATGACTTGAGCTTTGCAGAAGGAAATCGCGGGCTGAGGCGAGCCGCGAGTTCCAAAGCCGGTTGTGTAATGATCAAGCAGCGGGAGACGATTGCCGGCCGGACCACCATTGCGGTCGAACATCCCAAATTGGCTTTTGTGCGGGCTGCTGCTGCGTTGTGCCCGCCTCCCGCGTCCAATCCGGGAATTCACCCCACAGCTATCATTGCGTCGGATGCCCTGCTAGGAGCCGGCGTCACGATAGGCCCCTCGGTTGTTATCGAGGGGGGGGCGAACGTTGGGGATGGGACTGTTTTAGGCGCGGGTGCCTTCCTGGGGCAGGGAGTTTCGCTTGGTTCCCATTGCGCGCTTTATCCGCGGGTCACAGTCTATGCGGGCGTTCATATCGGCGACCGGGTTATTGTTCATGCGGGAGCGGTGCTCGGGTCGGACGGATTTGGGTATGTATTTGCTGAAGGGCGCTACCACAAGTTTCCTCAACTGGGAGGCCTGGTGATCGAAGACGATGTGGAGATTGGGTCGAACAGTACGGTGGATCGGGGTTCGCTCGGGATCACCGTGATTGGCGAGGGGTCCAAGATTGATAACCTTGTGCAAATTGCGCACAACGTCAGAATCGGACGCCACTCAGTGGTTGCGGCGCAAGTCGGGATTTCCGGGAGCGCCGAGATTGGCGATTATGTGGTGATGGGCGGACAGGCGGGCGTGGGCGAACAGGCTCGCATCGGCAAAGGGGCTATGATCGGGGGGCAGGCGGGAATCCTTTCGAGCAAAGTAGTGCCGGAAGAATCAATGATGTGGGGAACGCCCGCCCGTCCCTTGTCCGAGTTCAAGAAGATTTACGCTCACCTCAGCCGTCTCCCGGAGCTTGCGCGGAAGGTCAAGGAGCTTTCGGATAAGTTCTCGCGCGCAACCCAATAAGGGCTCGCGATGCCCGGGCGAACACGGTTTTGTTTCGCGGGAGGTCTTTCAATTTTGCCGCGGGGCAAACTTTCTATTGGAATGTGCCGTATTCCTTGTGATATATATCTTGCCTTGGAACCTGTGGTCTGCATCCGCATCGGGCCTTGTGCAACCCAAAAGTTGAAGGGGGCATCTGTGTAGTATTCGCGGTTGTGTTTGCGGACTCTTCAATCCCAACGCGCCGCCGCCGGGCTTAAGGGGGTGGCCGCGTGCGAAGAAGCGGGTGATGAAGTCGTGAACGGCTTTGGATCCCGAGTGGAATATTTTGTTCAGTTTTCTAAAACATCGCTCTTGGCACCTTGCGACCACATGGGTTCTGGTTGCCATGCAGGTCCATCTGCTGATGGTGTTGGTTCTCCACCACCACGCCATCCCGAATATCCTGCTTGAATCCTCCTCGGCTAAAGTAGGACACGCCAACCCGCACTCGCACCCCAATGAAGGTCCCGAGACTTATTGCACGGCCTGCCAGATTCTACGGCACAGCGCGGTCCGGCCATCTCTGGGGAACCTGACGCCGCGGTGCTCAATTGCCACAACCTTAATTGCTGTCTGTCTCGCCAGCAAGACTCTTGCCAACCAACCCATCACGCTTTGCGGCCGATCGCCTCCTCTCGGCTAACCTTTCTTTCCTTATCCAATTTGCTTTCCTTAAGCAAGGTTCCCGCCCAGCGGACGCTTTGTGCTGACGGTATTTTTTTTGAAGGACGGATTTTATCGAGATGGCTGATCCACAATGCTTTTCTATGTTTAGACGACAAAGAGTTCCGATCCTGGCTGCTTTTTTGCTGTGGGTGTTAAGCGGCGCCAGTGGCTTTGTTGACGCCCAGCAGCCTCCCCCTGCGATTCGGATTGATCTCACCCAGGCCATTCATCTGGCTCTGGCGCACAATCACAGCTTAAAAGCCTCTGAAACGCAAATTACGCAAAGCCAGGCTGACGAAGTGACAGCCTCTTTGCGTCCCAATCCCGTGCTGACTTGGGATTCACTTTTCGTTCCGCTTTTTAGCCCCAGCCAATTGAACCGCTCTTACCTGAACAACGTCACGGAGTTTGACGCCCTCTTTGCTTACACGTTTGAAAGAGGACATAAGCGGCGCGCGCGGATTAGGGCGGCGCAGGATCAGACGCAGGTGGTGCGCTCCGAGGTGCAGGATAACGAGCGGTCTCTAACCTTTGACGTTGCTCAGCAGTTTATTGGCGTGCTCCTGGCCAAATCCACCCTCGCCCTTGCCCGGCAAGACCTTTCAAGCTTTCAGCAAACGTTGAAAGTCAGCGAGGAGCGTTACAAAAAAGGAGCAATCAGCGAGGGAGACCTTCTTAAGATCAAGCTCCAGATGTTGCAGTTTCAATCCGACGTTTCGGCCGCGGAACTTGCCCATGAGCAGGCGCTGGCGGGTTTGCGGCAGTTGCTGGGTTACGATGCCGTTCCCTCCAATTACGATGTAATCGGCACTCTGGCTTATACCCCGCTCCATGGAAACAAGGAAGACATGCAGTCTCTCGCTCTGAACATGCGGCCCGACCTGAAGGCCGCAAAGGAATCGGTTACGGCCGCCAAAAGCAACTACCTGCTGGCCAAGGCGAACGGCAAACGCGACCTTACGGCGAGCGCGGGCTATACGCGTGTGGGAGCCGCCAATAACGCCAGCTTTATCTTCAATATCGAAATCCCCATCTTCGACCGCAATCAGGGAAACATCGCCCATGCTCACGCGGCGATTACCCAGTCGCAGGAGGAAGAAATTGCCACCCAAGACGCCGTGATGAGCGATGTTTCCACGGCCTTTGACGCGGTCAAGACCGGCGAACAGGTCGTCCAACTCTATCAGTCAGGCTATCTGAACGAAGCCAAGGACTCACTTGATATCAGCCGATACGCCTACCAGCGTGGGGCCGTGAGCCTGCTTGACTTTCTGGATGCCGAACGAAGTTACCGAAATACACAGATTGCTTACCGCCAGACGCTCGCAGCTTATATGCTGGCCCAAGAACAATTGCGAGAGGCAGTGGGCACGAGGCGATTGCCATGAATCCGAAAATGCACTTATTGACGATCAAATCATTCCAGCGCTCTCTCCTGGCGGCCGCGGTCTGTTCTCTTTTTATCCTGTCGGCTTGCGGGAGCAAGCGTTCGAGTCCGAGCGCCGCCCACACCACCGCTTACGGATCGGCAGGAGCCGCCCAGGCGGAACTGTTTACGGTGCCTCGGACCCAGATGGAACACGTCCAGATCATCACCGTTCAGCAGCAGGCCGTCCCGATGGTCTTGCGCCTGCCCGGCTCCGTGACTTATAACGCTTTCCAAACGACGCCGGTGATCACGCAGGTCAGCGGGCCTGTCACGCGGGTGCTGGTATACCCCAGCCAATATGTCCGGACAGGACAGCCGATGCTGTACGTCAGCAGTCCTGACTATGCCCAGTTGCGGTCGAACTATTTCAAGGCGGATGACGCGTATAAACTTGCCCAAACCAATTTGCAACGGGATCAGGACCTTTACGTTCATCACGCCATCGCACAGATGGATCTTTTAGCGGCACAATCCACCCGCAACCAGGCCATGGCGGATCTGCAGGCGTCTGAGCAATCACTGCAAGTGCTTGGGATTCGCGATCCCAGCCGCCTTGCGGATGCTCCGGCCAGTTCGCAAATTCCGG
>JAJYJL010000452.1 GCA_021789565.1 Acidobacteriota bacterium | reverse complement strand
GGTCAGTAAGAAGGTCAGGAACAGCGCGTACTCCTCTTTGGTGCAGGAGGCAAAGAAAGCTTCAAGTTCCCGATCGGTGTATTCCTCGGGCAATGTCCTGATCGCTTCCGGCAAATCAACGTCTCGCGTGAGTCCTGCCCTCCCCTGCTTTTTGAGGAACTGCGCCACAATGATCATGTTGTGGATGACGCTGTTGTTGTCGAGCCGGTAGTTGCGCTTGAGATACACCATGAAGTTATTGAGATCGTCGGCCGTGATGCTCTTCGGTGTCGTGCGATCCGAGAAATAATCGAGGAAACGGTTGAGAACCGCGAGGTATTTGCGTAGGGTGTTGGGTTTCTTCAAACCTTCCACAACGTCCAGGTATCGTTTGACGGCAATGTGAAGGGGCGTGCGTTTTGCTTCTTCGTCGGCGGCTGCCTGGGCTTCGATGCCGAGCGCCCGGCCTTCCAGGATGTGCCTGCGGCGGCGGGCCGCTTCAAGAGCTTCAGCGGTCGTCACGCCTGCCGCCTGGCGCTTCCGCTTGCCGCGTTCCCACCACTCGATGAAGTACCGGCCCTCGGGCAACGCCTTCCAGTTGTTGCGGCCGTGGCCGTCATGAGGAATGGAAACCAGCCTCCAACGATCCCCGACCTTTACCTGTTTGAGAACATTGACTCGCGACACCCATACCTCCAAGAACCGACAGTATAACAGACAGTATGGGTTGTAAGCTATTGAAATCTAAAGGATGGCGGGATAAGCTGGCATTCTACCGCTGAATTACCCCCGCTTCGGGAACAATCCCGCAATCGAATGAATCTGAAAAAGTTATTGCCGATACCAAGATCACAATAAACCCAATTCAGGAGCTTCAATTACGGGAACAACTCTCTCACAAAAGTGCAGTATAACACGAAGCGTCAGGCCCTCCATGCTGATTTGCCGGAACCTGATTTCGCTTGCGATAGGCTCCCAGTTCCCGGGTTTCAAGCGAACAAATAATGCCCTGCCGAAAGCTTCACCCATTACCCGGCACTGCCTTGGGCCGATGAAGCATGGACATGGCTCAAAACCTTTTCGAACGCACGGATGATCTCGTCTTCGTCCTGCTGAGTCAGGCAGGATGGGATGGCGATGATGATGCTGCGCTCAAACAGACTGTCCGCCACCGGGCAAGTCCCACGTTCATAGCTGGGGTGTGACGCCGAGTTTTCCGCCAGGTTCCACGGAAACCCGCGAGCATCTACGCTCGAGCGTTTCAGCAGGCTGGTGTTGTTGGTGTAGAGGTGCAGGCCCCAGTCCGGCATGACGATGTTGGTTAAGCCCTGCGGATAGGTCACAATGCCTTCGGCACGCAAAGCCCGGCAGACTTTCTGCGCAGTAGCCGCGTCCGCGTAGGTTGTAATCAGGAAGCAGCCGGTGTCTCCCGCCGGGTCCACAATTCTGCGCAACTGGACTTGCGGAAACCTCTCCAGCGCCTTCCGGATGCGGTACTTGCTCCGGTGCATAGACTCAATGACGCGCGAAACCTTCCTGAGCTGCACCCGCAGGATGGCGCCCCTCATTTCGTCCATCCGGTAGCCGCGTCCCCACAGGCGCAGGTTGGGATCGTTCTCAATCAGGCGCCCCTTGCCGTCGCGCGCGTAGCCCAGGTCCTGCGCTGCCACGGCCCGCTGATAAAGCCTTTCGTCGCTGGTGACAACGCAGCCGCCTTCCCCGCTGGTCATGTTCTTGTTGAGCTGGAAGCTATAGATACCCATGTCGCCAAACGTTCCCACCGGCTGGCCGCCAATGCGTCCTCCGCAGCACTGGGCGCAGTCCTCCAGCAGAAAAATCTTGTGCGCGCGCGCCACCTTGCGGATTTCCTGCACGTCAATCGGAGCGCCGCTCATGTGGACCGCAATGATGCCGGCCGTGCGCGGAGTGATCTGCTTTTCCACCGCAGCCGGGTTGAGTCCGAAAGTTTCATCAATGTCCGCCAGCACAGGAATCGCGCCATGGTTCACCACGGCGGCAATGACTGAAACCCACATGTAGGCGGGGATGATAACCTCCTGCCCCGGCCCCACGCCCAGCGCGGACAACGCGACGTGCAGCGCTCCGGTGCCGCTGCTGACCGCAACGGCATAAGGAACACCAAGAAACGCGGCGAATTCCTTCTCAAAGGTTTCCGCCTCGCGCTGATGGTCCAGCCCGTAGTAGCGATAAGGCGAACGGCTCTTCAGCACGCGGACGGCGGCTTCCACTTCCTCGTCGTCATAATAATGCGCTCCCGGAAACTCCAGCGGCAGAGGTTCGGTCCGCACGGGCTTTCCACCCTGAATTGCAGTTTTCTTGTCTTCTGGTTCTGGCATCACTTCCCCCTTTTAACAACATCCTAAGGCTGGGTAAACCAAGGGCAACATTTTCATTTCCAGTCCGCCGCGGGCGCGTCTTTCAGCAACCCAAGCATCTTGTAGAGCGTGACGACGGCGTGGTCCACCATGCGCTCTCCTGCCCCGGCCTGCACCCAGGTGGTCGCATTCGCAGCTCCGTAGCCGCCTTCTGTAGCCGCCTGAATTGTCGGGATATACCCGGCGTACCCGTTGGCGTAGCCAAGGAAAAAGCAGTCGTGCAGTCCGCACCGCTGCCGCCAGTTCATCTGGAATTCCACAAACGGCTCGCCAGGCATGCCCATCATGGCGATCTTCCGGTCAATCAGCACGGTGGTGACCGGCAGGTGCATCATTTCCCGGATAGGCGGCGCATAAATCTTGAAAGCTTCCGGCCCGACTTCATGCAGCATCTCCTTCCGGAATTTTTCCGGGTCCCATCGCAAATGGATCGGCAGAGGATCTTCCGCGAAGTCAATGCTGGCGTCTTGGTCCGCCGCGGTCCGGATCTTCTTCGCCACGTCTGCCGCAGCCTTGCCCAGTGTTTCTCCCGCCCAGTCCCGCCTTCCGATCACGTCCTCGGTCACAGGAGTTCCGGCGTCGTAAACGTTGATATCTCCCGGAGCGCCCTGCATGAAGAAGGCCAGAGGTTTATCGCCAAAGGCTTTCTCCACAACTTTGCACATCACTCCCGGGAAATCGGCTGAAAAGCGCATGTTGTCTGAGCCAAAAGTGACCGGGTGGCAGGCATAGTTCACCAGGATGGCCAGCGGCTGCCCGTCCATCTGGTCGATGCGCATGATTGAGACGGTCGGGTCAACCGGCCAGGTGGCCACCCGTGCCGAGTTGTTCCACACCATCGTCACAGTACCGTCAGGATTAAGCCGGCGGCGATTGTAGCCGATGTAAGCTTTACCGTAACCTGTTCCCAGCCGGACCGGCACGGCGTGCTCATGCGCCTGTTGGATGGCCTGCTCGATTTTGTCGAGTGCCGAGGTCTCCCAGGCGGGTGTTCCCGACGGGTAAACATCCATCACCACCGGGCCGGCATGCGTGTGAGTGGCCTGGACAATCAGGCAGTTGATGCCGCTGCTTTGTTTGGCGGCCTGCCGCAGGCGCTCAATCGAAGCGGGGCCAAATGTGCGGCCAAGGTCGAGATCCACGTACGCCAGGCGCTGATCGCCGGCTTCCAGCACCAGGACACGGGCGTAAAGTGGATCGATGGTGCCCTCGGCGCCCTTCAGTCGATTGAAGTAGCCCCACATCTGCACGCCCACAGGCGGAGTGATGTCCACTTTGGCCACGCCAGCCTTCATCACGGCAGCGTTTCCGGGCAGGCAGAACAGCAGCAACACCAGGGCCAATAAAACAAACCGCTCACGAACAAACCAGGACGGATGCTCACCCATTGTTGCCTTGCTCCTTTCAGGTTCTTGCTTTAACGGCCACCATTCCCCTGGTTTCTGCTGTCTATTCATACCCCGCCACCAGGCCGGAACTCTTTACTTCCAGAGCTCCTTTCAAAACGATATCCGCTGAGGATTTCCCAACCATGATGTCAAACGTTCCCGGCACCACCACCCAGTGTTTGTCGCGGTCCAGCAACTGCAGGTCTTCCGGCCCCAGCGCAAACGTAACGGTTTTCTTCTGTCCCGGTTCCAACGCCACGCGCTCAAATCCGCGAAGCTGCTTCACGGGCGTCGCCACCGGGGCGTAGCGTTCGTGCAGATAGAGCTGGACCGTTTCCACTCCCGCGCGCTTCCCGGTATTCTCCACATCGACCATCACGTGCGTCTCGCCATTGCTGAAGATCTGAGGCGGGCCAATGCGAAGGTTGCTGAATTGGAAGTCCGTATAGCTCAAGCCGTATCCAAAGGGATAAAGCGGAGTCGCGGGCATATCCACATAGCCTTCTCGATGGCGTGCCCAGCCGTTCTTAATCCAATATTCCTTCGACGGCTTGTAGTTATAATAAACCGGCAACTGCCCCACGCTGCGCGGGATGGTGATGGCCAGCCGGCCGCTGGGGTTATAGTCGCCAAACAGCACATCGGCCACTGCCTCGCCGCCCTTTTCACCAGGGTTCCAGGCCTCCACAATGGCAGGAAGGTGCTTCGCTTCCCAGCGCACCGAAAGCGGCCGGCCGTTGGTCATCACCAGCACCGTTGGAGTGCCTGTCGCAGCGACCGCTTGAACAAGGTCCTCCTGCACGCCGGTCAGGTCGAAGCTGGCAACGTCGTAACCTTCCCCGTCGGTTGGCGGCGGCCCATTGTTTTCACCTTCTCTCCGGGCCTGCTCGCCCACCACCACAATCGCTACGCCAGCCTTTTTGGCCGCCGCAACCGCTGCCGCAATGCCGCTCTTGTCCTGATCGTTTACGGCGCATCCCTTGGCGTAAAGCACCTGCGTGGCCGGCGAAACCTTTGCTTTGATCGCATCCAGAATGGAAGACATATGCTGCAGGATCACCTGCGGAGCATAGTCTCCAACCAGGTTGGAGGCATCGTCCGCGTTGGGCCCGATCACCGCAATGGTCTTCAGATCTTTCTTCAGGGGCAGCAGGTTATTTTCATTCTTCAGCAGAACGATGCCCTCGCGAGCGGTCCGCAACGCCAGTTGCTGATGTTCTTTCGAGTGCATCACACGCTCGGCCCGTGCCAGGTCTGCGTAGGGGTGCTCAAAAAGCCCCAGGCGGAACTTGACCTCCAGCACCCGCCGCACCGCCCGGTCAATCAGCCACATGGGAACTTTGCCCTCTTGAACGTTTTCAATCAGCGGACCCATGTAGGCGGGCTCGTAGGTGATGTCCATGTCAACCCCCGCCCGCAGAGCCAGCGCGCCGGCCTGCTTCTGCGTTGGAACAATGTCCTCATAGATCAGCGTTCCAAATCCGCCGCCTTCGCTTACTTCTATCCCTTTGAACCCCAGTTCGTGCCGCAGAATCGTGTCGTTCCACTTCACGGAGGAATGCTCGGGCACGTCATCGATTTCAGGATACCCCGCCATCACGCCCAAAGCTCCCGCTTTGAACGCCGCAATCCAGGGCGGCAGAAAGTTCTCACGCAGGGCCCGCTCAGAAAGCTCAATGGCGCCACGTTCCAGGCCGCTCGCCGGCTCGCTCTGTGTGGGGAAATCGGTCATCAGGGCGATGGTCTTGTCCGGCGCATCGATGTTCGAGCCTTGCGCTCCGCGCACAATGTTTTTAGCAATGCGCGAATAGAGGTAGGGGTCTTCGGTGTACGCTTCTTCGTTGCGGCCCATCCTCGGGTCGCGGTCCAGCTCCAGCACCAGCGTCGACAGGACGTGGATTCCCACCGCCCTCGACTCCTGCGCTGCTGCCGCATAAATCGACTTCACCAGCGGCATGTCAAACGTGCTGCCGATCGCCAGCCCTTCCGGAAAAACCGTCGCCCCCGAGAACATCCCGCCATGGGTCCCTTCCTCGTCCTCCAGCAGCGGAATTTTCAGGCGGGTCTGGGTGAGGGCAATCTTCTGGAGTTCGTTAAAATATTCCACCTGCTGCTTGACGCCCTTGTGCAGGATGGTATCAGCCAGGGTAAAAAATCCGCAGCCGGGACCGATCTCGTTGGTATAAGTCCCGGCCGCGAATCTCTTGCACGCAATCATCTTCTCCGGTATCGTCTTGCCGAGTTCATCCACATAAACGCAGGGCAGGTTGAGCTGGCCCACCTTTTCCTTCAGTGTCATGCGGCTCATCAGGTCATCCACCCGCCGCTCGATGGGCTGCTTCGGATCGAGATAAATTGGGACACCGGCCGACGACTGCGCTTCGATCTGCGTTCCGGCAGGCAGAGCAAGCCCGAGGAGGATTACAAGCAGACCCAGCAATTTTGGAAGCCGTCCCAGCCGTCGCGCGCGGCGCTTGCCTTCGCCGCTCCCCACAGAACGTTGAACTGATAGGTCTTGCATGAAATTCCTCCTTATGGGCAGTCAGCCCAGGCGCGATCAGCCTTTAATGCTGGTCCATCATATTCACGAGGCCGTTGACAATCCCGCCTTCCGCGCAGCCGGGCTTCAGGTGTGTCGCTGTAATTTCGTAGCTGACCTGGTTGTATGCAGCATCATTCGGAATATAGCCGCTGTACCCGTTCGCATAGCCCACCATGAACATTTTTTTGATTGGCGATTCCTTCTGTAAGCGCTGAAGGATCGGCGTCAGCACCTCGCCCGAGACGCCGGTTATGGCAATATTATTGAGCATCAGCAAGCTGAGCCGGATATTGACCGGGTCTGCCTTCTCGAACGTGTATACCTTTCTCGGCTCCGGACCCGGCGCAACCTTTTGACCGGGGCATGTGAGCACTTTCTGGGAACCGCTGATCCTGGCCTCGGTTGACATCTTCTCCAAGGTCATGCCGTTGGCAATGCGAACAACCTCTTCGCCCATAATCCTGCCCAACCCGTCAACCATGCTGA
>JAJYJL010000451.1 GCA_021789565.1 Acidobacteriota bacterium | reverse complement strand
AAGCTTAATGGTTCCCTTGGGAGTCTCAGCAACAAAGTCCGGGGCCGTGTCATTGATGCGTAGTGACATCGTGCACTCCTTGAGAAAAATTTAGATTGTTCGCGTATGCCCGCAAGAAGAGTCTAGGTGTCGGCAGTTCCCCGTGTCAAGCAGAATCGCCACCGATTTCGAACCCTTGAATCCGCGGGGAAATGGCAGGCACATCAGCAAAAAAATCGCTCCCGTCCGAACAAAATGCCAGTGCTTTCACACAAAATTCTCTTTCGCCTCTCACGGCTGGGTTAAGATGCCAGAACAAAGGAGGAAATTTTGGAAAGCCATAATTCAAGCAATAATGGAAAGAAGTCCAGACGTGATTTTCTTGCGAGCGGCATCGCCGGCATCGCTGGTTCAACTCTGCTGGCAGAGCAGATTGCACACGGAGCGCCGGTTGCAGGCGGCGCGATTTCAGGAACCCTGAAGCAAAACTCGCTTTCGCCGGAAGCTTCCGCGCAAGGCCATCCGGCAGGCGGGAAAAAATCGGCGCTACAGTTGCGCGGCCTGATGGCGGACGCGGGGCGCATGCCGGAAGATCCATCCTATTACCGGCGCGCCATCGATTTCTGCCGCGAGTGGAACCTGAACGCCTACCTGATTTCCCTGGCGGACGATCAGGGTTGCGCGTTTCGCTTCAAAAGCCATCCTGAACTCATCACTCATAAAAACGCCCTCACGCACGATCAAGCCAGGGAGCTGGCCGACTACGCAAAGCAGCACGGCGTGGAGTTGATTCCGGAAATTGAATCGTTCGGCCACACGCACTTTATCACCGACGTCCCGCAATACGCGCACCTGCAGGATGCGATACAGGGTGGCCGCAACAACTTTTCCGCCGTCTCTCCGGTGGCGCCCGAAACCCTCAAGCTGTTTGCGGACCTCTACCGTGAAGTTGCGGAGGTCTTCCCTTCGCGCTATTTCCATGGCGGCTGCGATGAAGTTAACTGGGGTGGATCGGAGATTTCGCGCGAGGCCCTGAAAAAGAAAACCCGGGACGAAATCTGGGCCGAGTACGTGAATTCGCTGGATGAAATCACGCGCGGGCTGGGCAAGGAGCTGATTGTGTGGGGCGATTTTGTGCTGCACAAGCAGCCCGGCGTTCTGCCGCGCCTCAACAAGGACATCATCATCATGGACTGGCAGTACTACGTCACGGACTCGAGGCCGCTCGAGCAGGCGGCGCGCAAAGTGGTTGACGCGGGGCTGCGAGCGATCGGTGCCCCGGCCATTATCTCGTGCCGCTGGGGACCGCGGGCCGGCGTCAATGCCCTGGACAACATTGACGCCTACGCCGACGCCTACAACCGCATTGACAGCCCGCGGGCGCTGGGCGTGATTGTCACCAACTGGGACCCGCCGCGCTACATTCAGCAGTCGCTCTGGGATACCTATGCCTACGCGGCTGTGGCATTGAACGAGGGCAGTTCCGTGGCGCGCGCTTCGGCATTCCGGCGCTTTGTCGAAAAACACTACCAGGCGGAATGGAATGAAAACTGGTCCGACATCTTCACCACGCTCTATGAGATTACGCCGAACCAGCGTTCATGCTCACCGCCATGGATGCAGCCGGTCCTTCCCATGCCATGGAGCAGTGATGACGCGCTGAGTGCGGCAGTCCAATCCGGCATGTTGAATGCCCCGCCCTTCCGGCGGCTGCTCAGCCAGCTCGTTTTCAGCGAAGCCCAGGTGCGGAACAACCTGGACGACTTCCTCACCTTCCGGCTTTCCGTGGACTACCTGGAACACATCTTCTGGCGCATCACGGTGCTGGCCGAGGAATCCGCTAAACCGCAGCGAACACCTGAAGCGGCGACGGCCCTGATCCGAACCATCGCCGAACGCGACCACCGGCTCCTGAAAAAACTTGACGCTTCATGGGACAAGGGACGGGCCCCCGATGCAGCGGCAAAGACCGAGGCCGTCTTTGATCTCGGGCCCAGGAACCAGTTGCTGTATGCGTTCCGTCTGGCGGCAACTTATTCACAACAGTTGGCGGGCGATCCGCAACGCTTCGCTCGATTGCTTGGCGTGTCGAGTTAAGACCATCCCGACAGCAGTCGTTCTTGCTTGAAACGCGGTGCAGAGCGGAATGTTCCGCAGGCTCTCCGCGCCGCGTTTCAAGCCTGCGCCTTCATGGTCGTCGCGGTTTTGGACTAGCCACAGACGGCCGCGGCGGGTTAGAATTAACGCACAAATCGTCGGAGAGGTGGCCGAGCGGCTTAAGGCGGCGGTTTGCTAAACCGTTGTACGGGCGAAAACCTGTACCCAGGGTTCAAATCCCTGCCTCTCCGCCAACCATTCAATCTCAATCACTTAGTAGCCGCCTGATGCAAGATATTTCTTGGGAAGCCCAATTAGTGTCCTCAAGATGTCGCATTGGTATGACAGCTGCGGAACTCCCCTGATGATTGATAGTAGCAATTTCGCACTACGTCTGCTTTAGTCCTTCGGACGTGAATCATGTGAAAAAAGCAATTTTGTATTGCTCCCTGGGTCTGAGTTGGATAAGAATATCGCACAATGTTATTAGATCTTAAAGCAAGGCGCGACCTGGCAGAGATCGTTATCGGCATGGTTGGCGCAGTCGGCTCAAGGCTCGGGGACGTTCAAAAAGTCTTACAGTCCGAATTCACCGCAGCAGGATATAAGGTCGAGACAGTCCACTTAATCGAACTGCTCCATGAAATAGATAGATGGGAGAACCTCCATGAGACGCCCGAAGACGTCAGACTAGAGGAGCACATGGACGCTGGCGATGATTTCCGAGAGTTGATCTCAAGCGATGATGCTCTTGCAATTCTAGGGTTAGGCGAGATCCGAAAACTGCGGCAAAAAGCCACAGGAAACGCTAAGGAACCCGCAAATAGAACTGTTTACATTTTAAAGTCCCTCAAGCACCCGGAAGAGGTATCAGCATTGCGAGAAGTATACGGTCCGAGCTTTTTCCTTGGCGCGGCATATTCGCCCAGGGAAATTAGAATACAGCACCTAGCAAAGAAGATCGCACGTAGCCACAACTCATATCATGAAGAGCCGTTTCGAGCGAATGCGGAACAATTGGTTACTCGTGATCAGAAGGATTCGACAAAGAACTCCGGACAGAATGTTCGCCATAGCTTTCCGATGGCCGACGTTTTCCTAGACTCAACCGATGAGTTAAAGCTACAAAAGGATGTCAATCGCTTTGTTCGTCTTGTACTCGGGGATAATTCAGAGACTCCGAGCAAGGATGAATGTGCAATGGCTCACGCCTTCATTGCTGCATTGCGATCCGGCGCTCTTGGCCGACAGGTCGGAGCGGCAATCGCCAGCAGCCTTGGGGAGATACTTGTAGTAGGCACAAATGAAGTGCCAAAGTTCACTGGAGGTCAGTATTGGTCGGAGGATACCCCAGATAACCGTGATATCAGAAAGCCGTTCGACAGTAGTGATCACCTCAAGCAAATCAATGTTGGTGAAGTACTTGATGAATTGGCGGAAAAGGGATGGTTAGAGCATTCAAAAACCGAGATGTCGTCTGAGGATCGAGTCAAAGAAGCCCTGCGCATACTCAAGGAGACGCGAATCATGCAGCCTCTTGAGTATGGACGGGCGGTGCACGCCGAGATGGCTGCAATCGTTGAGGCGGCGGCTCGCGGATTGAAGATTCGGGGTGCTACCTTATACAGTACAACTTTCCCTTGCCACGAGTGCGCACGTCATATTATTGATGCAGGTATCGTGCGTGTGGTATTCATTGAGCCTTATCCAAAAAGTCTAGCCGCACAACTTCACGAAGATGCAATTGCGGTGGAAACCGCTCCACCAGATCGGCTGCTGTTTGAGCCATTCATCGGCATAGCGCCGCGCATGTTTCCAGATTTGTTCCATATGTTTGGTGCTCGTAAGAGTGCTGAAGGTAAACGAATAGAGTGGCAACCAACTAAAAGCGTGTTGAGAATGCCGGGTTTTCCAGAATCTTACATTGCAAGCGAAGAAGATGCATTAGAACTCTTGCACAGACGTATGGAAGATGCGAAACTAAATCCGATAGGAGATTCAAATGCCCAATAAAGGTTGGTTAAAAGAAGTCTTGGCAGAAGCCCGGAAGGAAGTGAATTCTCGGCCTGATTGGCAAAAGAATAGGGTTGTTTTAGCCAAACACCAAGATAATTACGGCGTAAGCGCACCTCGCCGGACAGGCAAATCTCCTGGTCATGTAACAGTTGCCCCAGTTAAGGAGTAGTTGGGCTTCTTGCTACTTATTTCGGATTGGGGCTCGATTATTGAATTGTGGTACGGTGAGCGTCCCCTCACCTCACTTCTTAGCGTCGCGTTTGTGCCTTCTTGGACTTCACCCGCCTCTGCGATGCGGTTTTCCAGCGCCGTCATCGCATTCCGAACCACATCAGCCGCAATCTTGATGTAGTAGGTTGCCGTTGTGCTCACGTTCGCGTGCCGCAGAATCCGCAGGATTACCATGTCCGGAACTCCCGAGCGGCACAGGTTGCTGGCGAATACCGCCAGGAATCGGAGATCTGTGCGGGGCAGCGCAACATGACAGACAGTGTGCGCATCACCCTGCCCGAAACGGTGGTCCAGGAGTGGGTAGCCGCACGTTTAAAGGTGATGGGTGTCACTGATAGGGTGACACAGGACTGGTAGCTGTTGATCAGGGGAATGGGAGGTGAACGATGAGCGAAAACACTCTGCTCATTCTTGTGTGTGCGCTCGGGGCCGCGTTGATGATCGAGACCATAGTGCTGGTACGAGACATGATCCTGCGCAAATCGATCAGGAGCTACTTCGAGGGCATCAGAGGGCAGGTCCGAGGATATTTCCTGATGGAGTTGAGCAATCTCCGTAGGGAAGTTTGCGATGACGTCCGGACTGAAATTCATGCAACCAGGGATTTTATTAGGAGTAGCCTTGACGAAAAACCTTCCAGAGAGGAGATCGAGGCGCTGGTTCAAAAGCAACTGGCCGAACTCCGCAAGGAAATTAGCTTGGACACCCGCGCCGAACATAAGGGAACCAAAGAATTTACCGAGAGATTAGTCAAGGAAAGTCTCCAGGCTCAATTCGAGCGATTCAAAAGCGCATTTGCGGGTGGATCTGTAGAAAAGGCTGCGTAGCATGGTCCCTCGGAGGGACCTTTCAACAGTGGAGAGTTTCCGGATCTATAGCTCCACACTCACGGAAAGGGCATCATCTGGAATGCTTCGAGTTTCGGAAACAGTCGCCCAAGAAAGCTGATGGAACTCGCGGAAAAACGGCGCGCCGGTCACTCAATCACCAGCCAGGTCAACGCTCTGGCCGGAAGTGACAGCGTGACCTCAATTTCCGCCTTGTTGTTCAGCCGGTACTCGCGCGCTTCGCCTTCCTGCTCGCGAATCCTGGCTGTCCCGGTGAGCCCCGTATAGTAAAGCGGCAAAGTCAGCGTTCTTTTCACCGCACCATCCAGAGGGTTATAAACCATCGCAAGGCCCTTTTCGCGCAGTTGTGGGTTCACGTGCAGAATGGCATCCATATCGCGGCCGTCGGCCCGCCGCACGTGGATGATGTCCGATTCAAGAATCGCTCGGTGGGCCTTGTAGAACGAGACCCATTTCTTCACCACCGTCTTCGTCTGATCCGAATCATAGAGTTGATAGCCACGGTAGGCAGCCTGGGCGCCGCTGCCCAGATTCTGCGCCAGGATCTGCCCGTAGGTTTCCAGGTGCTCACGGAGCGGCTCGATGGTGGCCGCCGCGCCGCCGCCGCCGTGGTATTGGACCAGCGGAACAAACATCCAGCCCATGCTGGGAGTCTTGAGCCATGTGCCGTCAAAGATGTTCTGCCGGCCGATGATCACCTGCTGCGCGCGCGGCAGTGACCAGTCCGTCTCGCGATAGCCCATCCCGTCCTTGTTGGCGCCGTTCAGGAAATACCAGTCCGGCACGTTGAGATAAATCCCTTGCGTCCGGCACCAGCGATAGAAGTTTGTGATCTCCTTCCACTGCGTCCATTGGGAGTCCTCCAGTCCGCGGTGGCCCGGATGTTGCGTTGAGGCGCAAACGTCCCCGGGGTAGGAACCGTCGTTTTCCAGCACCTTCATGCCGGTCCTTTCAAAGAAGGAACGCAACTTCCTGAAATACGCAATGCCCCACCCGCTGCCAAGGCAAGGCGAATGTCCAAAGATGGCGCCCTCTGTCGTTCCTGTTTTGGGATTGATCACGTCATCTTCAGGGCTGATGTTGCGGCTTGCCAAAAGCGAGTATCCGCCGAGCACAATCCCTTTCGCGTTCGCGTAGTCGTTCAGGTTTTTCATGTCCGCGATAAACTTCGGGTCCTGGTTTTCAGGATCGAAGCCGGAGCCGAAGGAAAGAATGACCATTTCAAAGCCCACTTCGGCCGCCTGGTCGATGGCGGACTTCACCACCTCAGGCTTAATGCTGGTGACGTGCATAAAGATGGGATTCTCCATCGCCCACGGCGCAATCGCGCGGTACATGCGCCGCTGTGCCAGGCCCTTGCGCTCGCGGTCGGTGCTGTCAAAAACCAGTTCGTACGTCCGGTAGGATTCAAACGTCTGGCCGGGCAGAATATCAATATCCGGCCCGAGCGGCGGATGCACCTGGAGCAGGCAGGGCGTCTCCAGCTTGTAATTCACCTGCGTGGTGTAATCAGGATCGGGCATCCAGTGGGCCGTCTGGTTGCAGGTGCCGGAAGTCATCCCTCCGCCAAATTCGTAGTCGCTTTCCACATGGATGTTCGGATATTCCCATCGCCCTGAA
>JAJYJL010000450.1 GCA_021789565.1 Acidobacteriota bacterium | reverse complement strand
CTAGAGGGTTCAGGAATTGTTATTGGCACCCGTCTCTGCCCGTTTGTCCTCCTCCACGATGCCTCCATCCCTAAGTTGGATCACCCGGTCGACTTCGCTCGTCATGCGGGTGTCGTGAGTCACGACGAGTATCGCGGAGCCTTGTTCCTTGCTGACCCGGCGCAACAAGCGCATCACGGCAAGTCCGTGCTCGGTGTCAAGGGCGGCCGTGGGTTCGTCCGCGAGAATGATCGCCGGCCTGTGTGCCAGAGCACGGGCGACGGCTACCCGTTGCTTTTCCCCTTCGGAAAGCAGCTCGGGAAGGAGGTCGGCGCGATCCGCCACTTCCAGGTATTCCAGCAGATCTCGAGCGCGGGATTCGGCTTGCCACCGGGGGATGCCGATCAGTTCGAGCGGCAGCAGCACGTTCTCCTTCGCCGTCAAAAAGGGAATCAGATTGGGCAACTGGAAGACGAAACCTACCTTTTCCCGCCTCAGCCGTTGCAGGTCGACCCTATGCGAGTTGTAGATGTTCTCCCCTTCGAGCATCACGCGGCCCTCGGTCGGCTCGGTGACAAGTCCCAGGATCATGAGCAGCGTGGTTTTCCCCGATCCGGTCGGACCCATAATGGCGAACAGCTCCCCGTGACGCACCCCGAGGCTGACCTCTTTTACAGCCTCGACCCGGGTGCGCCCTTGGCCGTAGGCCTTGACCAGATTTTCCGCGTTGATTGCGTATTCCATTCCGCGTTCCCCTTACTCCAACCCAAGCACGCCACGCGGATCGACGCGCATGGCCCGCCGGATTGCCAGCAGGCTGGCGAGCACAGTGATTACGGCAACGACAACGAGCAACTGCAGGACGTCGTCGGCGGTGGCCACGACCCTTCTCGGGAAATACGGTTCGCTTGCCTTCTCGATCACCGCTCCCAGAACGGTGCTCAAGACTCCCATGAGCAGCGCCTGCTGGAGAATCATGGCGTAGATGCGGCGGCTCTGCGTGCCCAGCAGTTTCATCAGCGCGATCTGTTTGAGCTTGTCGAGCGTGAACGTGTACATGATCAACCCAATGACAACGCCGGCGATCAGCAGAAGAATCAGACGAAACAGGGAGAGCTGGAGCAGGATCAGCCGGTTCGAGCCCATCAGTTGCATGTTCACTTCGCGCGCGGCGGTGTAGACCTGTAGGTGTTTCCAGTGCGAAATTTCATTCGCTACTTCTCCGACGGGAACGCCCGGCTCGACTTTGACGGCAATGGCATTCACGAACTGGACGTTTTGGGCGAGCCCGGCCGCCCGCTCCGCCATGGCGTGCTGTTCGCCCGGGTCTGCGCCAGCCGCGCTCAGCAACTCGGCTTCATCGCGTCTCCGAATGTTGCGCAGAAGATCGGGATCAGGCTCGAAGAGAATATTTTGCGCGTCATCGAGCGTGGCATAGATCACGGGATCGGCCGTGAAGCCCGTCACATTCTTCGTCAAACCGACAACGGTGTAATAGAAATCGCCCAGGCGGATGCGTTGGCCTACGCGGAGTCCGGTCTTCACGTCCGCGACGATTTCATAGTGGCTTGCCTCGATTCCCCGGCCGGCGACGATAACGGGTGGCCCGCCGATATCACCCGGCTCGTAGCCGATGACAATGAAGCGCTGATCGTGCGGTATCTGCATCCAGCCGGGTTGGACCATCGTCCGCGTGCCAATCAGCGCGTTCATGTACATGAATTTCATTAGCGGCGTCGGGCGGATCGGAAGTCTCACGTGGTCCCAGGCCATCACTAAGGGACTAGCTTCTTCGACGCCGTACATTGCTGCAATAGCATGGTAGTAGCGCTCGGGAAATCGTGAAATCTCTACAAACGGGCCGAGCCAGTCCTTCTGAGTCACCCAAAGATCGGCGCCGGTTTTCTCGACGATCGTGGAGGAATCCAGAATGACGCCGCGAATGATCCCTCCGATGGTCAGCACCACCATCAGAATTAGTCCGACACCGACTGTCGAGCTGAGGAACTTGAAAAGGTGATAACGAGCGTCCTTCAGCGCAAGGTTCACGACGAAACTCCTAGTCGAAAGGAGCGGCCATGGCTTGGGCGTTGGATCCGGCCGCGCCGGCGCCTGGGACTCGTGATCGGGCGAGGCGCACACGCTCGCCGGGCCGGATTCCCATGGGGTTGACCAGGACCAGATTCCCGGGTTTGAGACTTCCCTTGACGGCCACAAGTGGTGAGCGAGGACTGCTGGCGACAACTTCGACTTTTACCGGCCGCACTTTGTGATCGGGGCCGGCCACCAGCACCATTCGTTCGTTTCCAATCGGCATGATGGCTGTGTTCGGAACGACCAACGCATTTCTTGCCTCACCGACTTGGATATAGGCATCCGCCCATTGCCCCACTTCCAGCAGTTTTGGCGGGAGCGGAAAACTAATCTCCACCGTCATCTCTTCGGTGGCCGGATCGGCTTCCGGGCTCACTCGGTAGACCCTGCCGTGGAACGGGTCGTTCCTGCGTCCCCACAAGATGACGGTGGCGGGCTCGCCCTTGCTGATCTCCCCGGAAAACCGTTGATCGACGTACGCATCGACCATCGTCAGTTTCGGATCCGCAATCGTGGCGACCGGCTCGCCGGGCACGACGGCATCGCCAGGGCGCTTGGGCAGATCCATCACCACTCCGCTCACGTAAGTAAAAATTTTGGTTTCCGAGAGGTCGAATTTCCGGTAGCCGACCTCCGCTTCGGCGGCTATCACCTCCCCTTGCGCCGCCTTGACCTCAGCCTGGGCGGCGCGAACCGCGCTCGCCGCCGTGAGGTACTGCTCTTCATATTCGTCCGCCTCTTCCTGGCTGACGGCATCGGTAGCAAGGAGGTGTTTCTCCCGCTGCCAGTCGCGTTTCGTCTCCCACTCCGTCGCTTGTTTGGCTTGCACCTCGGCGCGCGCTGCCGCCTCATTCGCCTCCGCCGCTGCCAAGCGGGCTTGAGCGTCCTGTAGTTGGCGCTGAATGTCAGTGTCTTCCAACTCCGCAATGATCTGGCCTCGATGCACGAAATCGTCCTGATCCACAATCACGTGCTCGATGCGGCCGGGGATTTTGGCTCCGACTCTCGCCAGCACGTCCACGGTAACCGTGCCCGAGCTTTCCACCTCCGCCGCCAAGCTTTGTCTTCTCACCGGGGCTACTCTCACGCGAGGAGGAGTCAGGAATCGCGCTTTGACAAAAAAGAAGGCCGCGACGGCCAGGAGTATGTAGATAAGGCGCTTGCCAAGTTTCCTCAAGTCATAACGCTCTCTTATGTCTCGTTCCGCCCTGTTCATGGCGTCCCTTCCTTAGAGTCCGGTCTCTCGCTTGAGCGCCGCTCGGGCCGTTGTATAGTCGGCCAGCGCGCGGTAGTAATCCGCTTGGGAGGTAAGCATCGCGGCTTGCGCGTCGAGGACATTCTCGATGATGCCCCGCCCGTAGCTGTACTTTTCCTGTTCCACCCTGAGCGCTTCCCGAGCGGCGGCAATGGCCGCTTGAGTGGCCCGGATACGCTGTTCCGCGTCCTGCATCTGAAGGTATGCGGTGCGGGCGCGCTGGGTCGCATCCAGCCGCGCCTGCGCTAGCTGGTCCCGGCGCTCGATTTCGCGGCTTTTCGCTTCCGCGATTTGCTTGTTCAGTGGCCGATCAAAAAGCGGAATGCTAAAGACGAACCCAGCGATGGCCCCGCCTTTGTATGTGGAGAAGGGATCTGCGCCCAACTCGACAAAGTCGGCACCCAGCGAAAGCGAAGGCCGCAGCTGCGATTTCGCTTCTGAAACCGAACGCTCGGCCACGCCAACCCGCGCCCGCGCAAGCTGATATTTCGTGTTGCCTGTTGTTACTGCCTGAGGCAACTGTTGCGCCGAGAGCGGCGCGGGTTGGTGTGGCAGTGCCGTTTCCACCACAACCGGCGCGTCAATCGGCCGACCCAGCAACGCATTGAGCTGACCTGCCTCAATTTGGCGCGCGTTTCTGTACTCGATCAGCGTATCCTGCACGTCTGCCAGCCGGGCTTCGACCTTGAACAAATCGACTCGCGCGACTTTGCCAACCCCAAGCATCTGCGCAACAACGCGGCGGCTTTCCTCAAGAGCGCTGGCGGACTCTTGTGCTGCCTGGATATCCCGATCAAGCTCAACCAACCTGGCGTAGGTGCTGGTGACCTCGAAGTCCAATTCGCGCTCCACGTCACGCACATTCGTTTGCGCTAAATCCCGCTCAGCCTTTGCGAGCTTGTTGGCCGAACTGATCCGGCCCCCTGTATACAGGGGCAGCGTGGCCGAAACAACGCCATTGACATGCCCGTGGGAGAACGGCTGTGTCTCAGGTATGTCGGCTAGCGGGGTGAGCGGAAAACCCAGGGCGGTCTCGGTCAATGAGTTCGTTCCGCGAAAGGATGCGCCCAAGTCGATTCCCGGAAGACGCTCCGCCTGCGCTGCGCCAACTGCTGCCTGCCGGGTGGCAATCCCTTGTCGGGCCGCGGCCAGCTGTGGACTGTGCTCGTGGGCATAGGCTAAAGCTGCATTCAGCGTGAGCAGAGCCGCATCCGTTTGCTGTGGCCAGGCGGATTGCGGCAAAGCCAAAAGGCCGAAAAGAGCGCCCGCGGCGGCAATCTCGCGCCACAGACGCCTGATGTGCGCAAGCTTGCCCGTGTTCCTACGGTTGTTAAGCAAGGGTCTCATCTTTGTTTTCCTGCGAGTGTTTCTTCGGCGCCCACGGCTCTCTTCTTCCTGGAATTCGAGCGGAGACGTGCGTTCTGAGGCGTGGGCGAGGACAGCGTACTTGGCGCTAGCTGGATCAGCTCGCACACCTGACGGGAGGTGTCCGACTGGTCGGGCACCCCGGCTATGGTGTCAAGAAACCTGCCCAATTTCTTGCGAAAGGCGGAGAGTTCGGCGATCGTGCGGTCGAGTTCCTCCATCTTTCCGGCGAGCGCCTCACGCACCTTGCAGCACGGCGCGCGCCCGACCTTGCTCATCCGCAGAATTTCCTTGATTTCGCCAAGCGAAAGGCCCAGCCGCCTGGCCTGCTTGACAAAGCCCAATAGCCCGAGCACGTTCGGATCGTAGACGCGATAGGCCGTGTGAGTGCGAGCGGGCTGGGGCAACACGCCTTCGCGTTCGTAATATCGGATCGCCTGAGTTGTCAGCCCGGAAAGCCTGGCCACTTTTCCTATCTTCATTCCCTTTTCGAGCATCGTCGCTCGCTCCTACAATCGATGATGAACCTTAAAGCAACTACAAGGTTCAAGGAAAATCTTGCGGCGCCCCCGCGCTCGCGCCGGGGCCCGTTTCCCCGAATTTGGCCATCCAGTTCGCATCCGTACGGGTCAGCCGCTTGATTCTCGGCTTGGGTGTGGGGTCCGGGCTGATGTTCCGCGACTGGGACCTCGAAGCGAAGGCATGCCGGTTTCGCCAGATTCCACCGTGCGCGGGTCTGACTCTGGGATTGGATTAATCCCATTCCGTGGCCGTGCTGGTCCGGATCGAGGGTTGGCGGGAACAACGCCAGAATGGAGCGGACGCAGCTCTGCCAGCAGGGAGTGCACAATGGTGTTGAACCCTATAGTCGGTGCAAGGTTCATCCTATGTTGGTGGGAGAAAAGGAAGCGGGGATGGTCTCGGACGTGTTTGCAGGCGAGAGCCCAAAGGCCATCCAACGGAATCCATTCCTCAGAGGGGGTTTGGCATGTATCAAGACGCCGCGAAGACCGAACCGTCAGCCGGGCCGCTCTCGGTAAGACAGTCAAGCCTTCGCGAAGTTCTGTCTGCTTATCTGGGCCTGTTTGCGTCGCTCGCAACGCTGTTTTGTTGCGCCCTTCCCGCGCTGCTCGTACTGCTGGGCTTCGGCCTGACCAGCGTGCTCACGTTCTTTACGGCGATTCCCGGTTGGCGGAATTTCGGCCAATACGACGTCTGGCTGTTCCCGACATGCGGAGTCATGCTGGCGGTGGGTTTCTACTTCGCATATTCTCGGCGAACCGTCGCTCAGGGCGAGGTCTGCGAGATTCCTCGTGGCGGCCGGGAGAGCGCGTGCTCGACCGCGACTCGATGGAATCGTCGCATCCTCTGGTTCTCAACAGCCCTCTATACCCTCGCTATCATGATGAACTATTGGGGAATCGGCTGGATGAGATCGCATGGATACTTCAACCACTAGCCGAACGAGCCACTCCGCGCTCCTTTTGTCTTACGTCGCCGACATGGCTCTCGGGCTGGCTCGAGTCGGCCTCGCCATGGTGTTCGCCGCCTTTCTGCTTGCCGCGATCGCCCATGCCCAAGCGATCATCGCACCTGCCGGCATGACCATTTTCAGCCGGGAGAGTCTCGTGCGCTCGTTCACAGAAATCAATCGCTTCTCCCTCGACAGCGATGGAAATTCCATCTCCGGCACGAATTACATCACTCCGCTTGCGGTCGTCTATGGCTTTCGCCCAAACTGGGAGGTGATTGCGGTTCAGCCATACGTTGTGGCGAACATCACCACTCGAACCGCCGGCCAAGTGCAACATACAAGCCTGAACGGTTTTGCCGATTCACAATTTTTCCTGCAATACGACGGGCTCTACCATCACAACTCTCCGGGGGGAACGACCTTGCTTTCCGGCATCTTCGGAGTCCAGGCACCCACCGGCGCCGAGCGGTTTGCGACAGGCGACTTTGAGTATACCGGTGAGCTGATCTTCGAAAAGGCGACAAACCTCAGGTATTACCTCACAAGCGATTTCGAATACACGTTCGCCACGGCAAACAATCAGAAGCTCAGTCGCGGCGACAGCGCTCGCTTTGACTTGGTGCCGGC
>JAJYJL010000449.1 GCA_021789565.1 Acidobacteriota bacterium | reverse complement strand
ATAAAAATAATGCCGCCCTCGGTCACCAGACCCCCACCGTAATTCTCACTGCCCGTGTTGCGGATTCCTTTCTTCACGAGCTCGGGAAATTCTCCAAAAGGAATTCTCCAGGCAAATTTCCCGGTGTTCAGGTTAATGGCATTCAGGGTGCCCCATGGAGGTTTTACAGCCGGGTACCCGTCGGGGTCGAGAAACTTGTTGTAGCCGTCAGTCATGTATTTCAGCCAGGGTCCCATTTCCGCCGTGTTCCATGTGGCCTTAGCCATGGTTTGCTTTCCCGTCGTCAGGTAAATGGCAATGGCCTTAATGGGTCCGGGTCCAATTTGCCGGAATGCCGGCATTCGTCCCCCGCCCTTTCTGATGATGTCGGCAAGCTGGGATTCGTTGTATTTCCTCGCGATGTTTTTGACCGAAGGGAATTCCGGCGGGCTGCCGCGCAAATCAGACCTGTGACAACTGGAGCAGTTGCTCAGGTAAAGTTGGCGGCCGTTCACCAGTCCTCGTGTTTTCGGGCGCGGAACAAGCCGGAGGACCCAGGCCATCACGTTGGCATTGACGTATAACAATCCCGTAGTGGGATCGAATGCCGGCCCGCCCCATTCCCCACCGCCGTCAAAGCCCGGGAAAATGACGGTTCCCTGGCGGCTGGGAGGAATAAATTGTCCGCCGTAGCGAAGCTTGTGCAATTGTGCCAGAACCGCCTGGTGAGCGGCCGGCGTCCGGTCCGTCACCATATCGGGCGTGAACTCCTGCCTTGCAAACGGGAGAGGCAGCAGAGGAAACGGCTGCGTTTCCGCGGTCTTTTCTCCGTCCACGTCGGAGGGCTGCGCCTTGCGGTATTCAATCGGGAACAGCGACTGGCCGGTTTCACGGTCGAAGAGAAACACGTAACCGGACTTGGTGATTTGGGCTACAGCGTCCACCTTGTGGCCGTCATGCTCAACCGTCACCAGGGCCGGCGCGGCGGGAAAATCACGGTCCCAGAGGTCATGCTTCACCCCCTGGAAATACCACACCAGCTTCCCGGTGTTCGCATCAAGCGCCAGCAGGCAGTTGGCATAGAGGTCGTCGCCGATTCGGTCCGCGCCGTAGAAGTCAAACGCCGCCGAGCCTGTCGGGACAAACACCAGGCCGCGCTTTACATCCACAGCCATGCCCGCCCAGTTGTTGGCGGCGCCGATATACTTCCAGGCATCCTTTGGCCATGTCTCGTAGCCCGGTTCGCCGGGGTGGGGGATGGTATGAAAAATCCAGCGTACCTTGCCCGTTCGAACGTCGTAGGCGCGGATGTCGCCCGGCGGGCAAGGGAGATCTTCCGGCAGGGCGCTGCCCATGATGATCATGTCCTTATAGATCACGCCGGGGCTGGTGACGGTGACGCTCAGGTCTTCGGGAGGGCGTCCCAGGCCGTCGCGAAGGTCAATGTGCCCGCCCTGGCCGAATGCTTCAACCGGCTTGCCGGTTTTGGCGTCAATCGCGTATAGATCGTGCCTGGCCACGAAGAAGATGCGCTGGTCGTCGCCGTTGCTCCAGTACGTAACACCCCGATTCCGCATCTTGCTCAGGGGCTGCTCTTCGGGTGGGCTGAAGCTCCAGATCAGCTTGCCCGTGGCGGCGTCGAGGGCAATCAGCCGGACCTTGGGCGTTGTCGCATATAGAACACCGTGCACAATGATGGGATTGCATTCCATTTCCGATTCCTTGTATGCGTCGCCGGTGTCGTATTCCCACGCAACTTTCAGCTGGCTGACGTTGCTCTGGTTGATCTGATTGAGGACGGAATAATGAATGTTATCGGGACCTCCGCCGCTTACCCGCCAGGTGGTGTAAGGTTCCGGGGTGGCCGTCGGGCTTTGTTTTGAGCATCGGGTGAGGAAAAGGGCGACAAAAAGAAGGACCGCAATTTGAAATAGATTCCGCGTCCTCGTATGATGAGAGCTTTGACCTTGCATGGTGGGGAAGCGGCTTATCAAATCAGACATCCCAATACTCCTTCGCAGAGATTCGCTCCCGAAAAGCGTATGGCTTCAGCGGGAATTCGCTCGAAATGGTGCGCGGGCCAATTTACCAAAGATTGCGCTGAAAACGGTAGAACTTTCTGGATGCGGTGTGCCCTCCCGGAAAAAGACTGGCGAATCGAGACTCGGGGATGCGCTGCACACAACGACGAATTGCCCGTTGCCTGCATCTAAGATCAGGAACACCGTTTTGCAGCATCATTTAAGCACCGTTGTTCAACCGAACTGAAACATCAGACGTAGAAAATGGAATGAGGGACCGATAAAAATGAACGTGATTCGACGTGGCAATTGGGGAATGCTGAAACAAAACCTGTTCGCGGCCGCGCCTGCAGGTCGCCGGCGCACCTTGCGTGTTCCTGCTTTATTGATGACAGCAATCGTAGCTCTATTGTGGCTGGCCGCCGCGGCGCCGGTCGCAAGGGCCGCAGAAGGCAAGGATGTGTTGCGCGCAACCTTGTCCAACGGGCTGCGGGTGGTGATTGTCCGCAACACGCTGGCTCCGGTTGTGACCACCGTGATGAATTACAAGGCCGGTTCTGATCAGGCGCCCGAAGGCTTTCCGGGCATGGCCCATGCGCAGGAGCACATGATGTTCCGCGGCAGCCCGGGCCTTTCCGCCAATCAACTGGCGGACATTTCAGCCGCCATGGGCGGCGAATTTGACGCCGACACCCAGCAGACCGTCACGCAGTATTTCTTCACCGTCCCGGTTGCCGATCTGAACGTGGCCCTGCACGTCGAGTCCGTCCGCATGAGCGGAGTTCTGGACACCGACCAGCTCTGGAGCCAGGAACGCGGCGCCATTGAGCAGGAAGTGGCGCAAGACCTCTCCAACCCCGAGTATGTTTTTTACACCAGGCTGCTGGCCGCCATGTTCCATGGAACACCTTACGAGCACGACGCGCTTGGTTCGCGCCCGTCTTTCAACAAAACAACCGGTGTGATGCTGCACAAGTTTTATGACACCTGGTATGCGCCCAACAATGCCATCCTTGTGATCGTGGGCGATGTTGACCCGCAGGCGACACTCGCCGAAGTGAAGAAATTGTTTGAGCCGATCCCTTCGAAAAAGCTTCCATCCAATGCCGCATTTTCGTTCCAGCCGGTAAACACTCAAACGCTGAATCTTGATACCGACCTGCCTTATGGCCTTTCACTGATATCTTTTCGCATGCCGGGATCCAGCAGTCCGGATTTTGCCGCGGCCGAGGTGCTCTCGGACGTCCTCAGCAGCCAGCGCGGAAGCCTCTATGCGCTGGTGCCCGAGGGAAAAGCTCTGTATTCGGGGTTCTCGATGGAAGCCCTGCCCAACGCGAGCCTGGGCTATGCCATCGGGGCCTTCACGCGTGAAAGCAACGGGACGCAGCTGGCCGGGGAAATGAAGAATATCCTGGAGGATGACGTCAGAGACGGCGTGCCTGCGGACCTGGTTGCAGCGTCCAAGCGGCATGAACTGGCAAGCGCCGAATTCGAGAAGAATTCGGTCTCAGGGCTGGCCATGGCATGGTCCAGCGCGCTGGCAGTGGAAGGCCGGCAGTCGCCCCAGGACGATGTAGAGGCCATTCAGAAAGTCACCGTGGATGACGTCAACCGCGTAGCGCGCGAATACCTGGTGCAGGCAAAGGCCGTCACCGCGGTGCTCACGCCGCAGTCTTCCGGCAAGCCCATCTCCTCAAAATCGTTTGGCGGCAGGGAATCTTTTGCGCCCAAGCATACCAGGAACGTCAAGCTCCCTGGCTGGGCTGAGGCGGCCTTGAGAAAGCTCTCAATTCCGGATCTGACCATCCATCCTGTGGTTGATACCCTGCCGAACGGAATCAGGCTGATTGTGCAGCCGGAGTCCATCAGCGATACGGTCAGCATTTACGGACACATCAAGAACAACGCCGACCTTGAAACCCCGCAAGGGCAGGAAGGCGCTGCCGACGAACTGGGCCAGCTCTTTCCCTACGGCACTACAACTCTGAACCGCATCGCGTTCCAGAAGGCGCTGGACGACATTGGCGCGGACGAGTCCGCCGGGACGGACTTTTCACTCAACGTGCTCGCCAGCCACCTTGACCGCGGCGTCGAATTACTCGCCCAGAACGAACTGGAACCGGCCTTGCCGCAGCGGGCCTTCAAAATTACGCAGCAGCAACTGGCCGGGACGGTAGCCGGACAGCTCCTAAGCCCGGATTACCTGACCAGCCGCGCCATCCACATCGCGTTGTTCCCCAAGACCGACCCCACCCTGCGCGAGGCAACGCCAAACACCGTCTCTTCGCTCACGCTCGACGACGTCAAGGGCTACTACCAGCATGTCTTCCGGCCGGACCTGACCACCATCGTCGTCATCGGACAGGTTACTCCGTCAGAGGCAAAGGCGGTGGTCGAGAAATATTTCGGCGGCTGGAAAGCCAGCGGTCCCAGGCCGCCCACGGACCTTCCATCGGTTCCGAACAATCTCCCTGGCACCACTGCCGTCCCGGACAAGAGCAGGGTGCAGGATAATGTGACGCTCGCAGAGACCCTGAAACTCACAAGGTTCAGCCCTGATTTTTATCCTCTGCAAGTTGGAAACCACGTCCTCGGCGGCGGTTTTTATGCCACCAGGCTTTATCAGGACCTGCGTGAAAACGCCGGATTGGTTTACTTCGTCGCTTCTTCCTTCAACTTTGAAAAAACGCGCACGATCTACACGGTGAGTTATGCCTGCGACCCGCCAAATGTTTCCAAGGCGCGCGCCATCATCGTTCGCGACCTCAAGGAAATGCAAACCAGGCCTGTCAGCCAGGACGATCTGCGCCAGGCCAAAACCATGCTCCTGCGCGAGATTCCGCTCTCAGAGTCAAGTGTGGACAGGATTGCGGGCGGACTCATCTACCGCTCCTCAATGGGCCTGCCGCTCGATGAGCCGGTCCAGTCGGCGCGGCGTTACGTGAAGATCACCGCGCCTGAAGTACAAAACGCGTTCGCCAAATGGATCCGCCCCGGCGACATGGTCCAGGTGACCGAAGGTCCCAAACCCCGCTAATCCCTCAGGCTGGCGGTGTCCAAACACGGGCGTACCGGGCAAAAAGGGAAGAATTCCCTTGACAAAGGTGGCCTAGCATGGTAGCCTTTTGATGGTGGCGGAGTGGTCAGCCGGAGCGATGCGGTGGCGGAAATAAACAGTCTGTTACGACTTTTAATGTCTCGTAAGTCTTTGAAAACATGTGTCGAAGATTTTGGCCCTAAAATTGTGTGGGACAAAAAAAATTTATTTTTGAAAAACGAACCCGAGAAGTTATTGAAAACAATGGATCGGGGCTGAAAAACGAACCCGACCGAACCCAAAAGCGAAGCCGGGAAGTTGTTGAAAACACGTAACTGTGGAAAAAGCGAACTCAAAACGAACCCAAAAACGAACCCGGCCATGTTGTTGAAAATAAATGATGGCGAAAAAACGAACCGGAAACGAACCGGAAACCCGTTTGAGGTTTCTGTCCTCCCAAAGGGCTAGCCGATTGCTTCGAGAATTCCCGCCACAGCGCCGCAATTGAGCGCTTTTCGCCCTGCCGGTTACAAGCCTGCAACCATGAAACATTTGTGGACGCTTTTTTTGGCGGAATTTGCTGGCACGGCCTTGCTGGTCGCGGTGGGTGTTTCCATTGTCATCCTCAATTTTGGCTATGGCAGCCCCGTTGCTGCCGTGCTGCCTGACCCCGGTCTGCGGCGTCTGATCACCGGCTTCCTGTTCGGAGCTACGGGCGCCTCCATCGCTTTATCTCCGCTGGGCAAAGCCAGCGGGGCCCACATTAATCCGGTGGTAACCCTGGCCTTCTGGCTGAAGGGGAAAATGAGCACCCCTCATGCGGCGGGTTACGTCCTGGCGCAACTTGCCGGAGGAATTACAGGCGCGCTGCCTCTGCTGGCCTGGGGCCGCATGGGGGCAAGCATCAACTTCGGGGGAACCTTTCCTGGAAACGGATTTACCGCTCTTCAGGCCGCGCTTGGCGAGGTTATCACCACCATTGGACTGATTACCGGGCTTTTCCTGTTTCTCGGCCATTTGCGCCTGCGCTCCTACACACCCTTGCTGTTTCCTTTCCTTTATGCGGTGATGGTTTATCTTGAAGCGCCGGTTTCAGGGACCAGCACGAACCCCGCTCGCAGCTTAGGGCCGTCCCTGGTGTTCAATGACTGGCGCGGCTGGTGGGTTTATTGGGTTGGACCTGTGCTCGGGACGTTTCTGGCCCTGGCTGTCGGCCAATTCTCCGGGCTGCGAAGGTTTGAGGTGGAGGTAGCCAAAATCTATCACTTTGAGCACGACCCGCACGGAGTATTTCGGCGTTCGGGCTCGTAGCGCGGAACCGTTCCCTGTTACAGGACTTGCCGGCGAGCATGGCCCGCCGTCAGGCAGGGAATTGCAGTTGCTGCATGAGCCGCGCGAATGCAGAGTAGCGTTGTTCTGTTGAGCGAATCCCGCACACTGCGTTTGCTATACTCATGTTGAGAATTGACTGTGTCGGTGCGGTTAGTCAGGAGGCGCACAGAGTCAGTAAGGCCCGCAATAAAAGTGCCGATTGCCATGATCGAAAAGAAAACAGCCACCACAGCGGTGATCGGGGTTGCGGCAATTGTCCTGACCTCCGTGGTCGCATATCGCCTCGGCTTGCGGCATGCGGCTGCCAGCGCTGGCGCGCCGGGTGTTGTTCAGGCCCCGCAGGGCGGGTGCATTCAGATTGGCAGCGCGGGCCTTCATACGGGTGAAAACACCTGCGTCGAGGGACGCATCCTCCATGTGTTCACGGCG
>JAJYJL010000448.1 GCA_021789565.1 Acidobacteriota bacterium | reverse complement strand
CACATGCGCAGAATTGTTTCTTGTGCCCTCCGTGAAGACCTTGGCAAGGGCGATTTAACCACCAGCCTCACTGTCCCTGAGAGCAAAAAGGCGCGCGGGGTTTTCTATTCAAAGCAACAGCTTCTCGTGGCCGGGCTCCCCGTCGCCGAGGAAGTGTTTCGATTGCTGGAACCGGACTACGTATGGCACCCGATGATCGCGGACGGGACAAGCGTGCCACCGGGCGCACCATTGGCCAAAGTCGAGGCAAAGGCTGGCACCCTGCTTTCCGGCGAGCGGGTTGCCTTGAATTTCCTGCAACGGCTGAGCGGCATCGCGACCCTTACGCGGAAATTCAAAGGTCAGCTTACGGGTTTGAAGGCAGAATTGCTGGATACGCGCAAAACTGCTCCCGGCCTGCGGGTCCTGGAGAAATACGCCGTCCGGATGGGAGGTGGAACAAACCACCGGATTGGCCTCGATGACGGAATTCTGATCAAGAACAACCACATCACGATAGCAGGGGGCATTCGCCCCGCGGTTGATAAAGTGCAGCCAGGCCGGCCGGCCGGGATGCCGATTGAAGTTGAGGTCCGGACCCGGCAGGAACTCGAAGAAGCGATCGTGGCTGGAGCGGATATCGCTCTGCTGGATAATATGTCTCCGGCCGAAGTTGCGGACTGCGTCAGATTTGCCCGCGGCCGCATTCTGCTGGAAGTGTCGGGGGGCGTGAACCTTGAAAACATTCGTACTTATGCTGAAACGGGTGTTGACAGGATTTCCGTTGGTACGCTGACCCATTCGGCGCCTGCCGTCGATATCAATTTTCGGATTGAACCTTTGTAACCGGATTTCGAACTGGAAATCCGTATGTTGTTCCTTTAGCCTGTAAAGCGGCCCGTTGGAAACTCTGAGGTTTTCCTGCACGCATGACCACCACAGTAACAGACCACAACGTCGATCGTCTGGTCCACTTGCTGGTGAAGAATGCGACAGTGGTGGTGCCCGGGCCGAAGATCGCCTCTGAGATTGGAGTTTCCAGGTCCACGGTCTGGGAGTGGATTGAAAAATTGCGGGCGCTGGGTGTGGCGATCAAGGGACATCCAAGACACGGTTATCAGCTTGAGAAGCTGCCGGACATTCTGGTTCCCAGCCTGGTCCGGGCCGAACTCCCGCACGCTGAAATTGGGCACAAGGTCATCCATTTCTTTCGCACCGAATCGACCAATAGCGTGGCGCTGCAACTGGACGCTGAGAGCGGTCCCCACGGGACGGTCGTCATAGCAGAAGAACAGACTGCGGGGCGAGGCCGGCTGGGGCGGAACTGGTATTCTGAAAGGTCGAGTGGCATCTATACTTCCATTATTTTGCGTCCGCCGCTCTCACCGATGGCTGCGCCCATACTGACTCTGCTGGCTGGCGTCGCCGCCCACAACGCAGTCCGTTCGGCCACGGGGCTTAGCGTGGATATCCGCTGGCCCAACGACTTGCTTGTTAACGGCAAAAAAGTCTGCGGCATTCTCACAGAAATGAAGGCAGAAGTCGATCAACTTCACATGGTGGTACTGGGTATTGGGATCAACGTGAATCACAATTCCATGCCGGAGGATCTTCGGGCGATCGCAACGTCTCTTGCGCTCGAAGGCGGCCGGCAATATTCCAGGCTTCATATTCTTGCCGAATTGCTTCGCAATGTGGAACGTTACTATCATATGCTTTTGAAGAAAGGGAATGCAGCGATTGTCAAGGAGTGGTCGGCGGCATCGAGTTACGCTGAGGGAAAGCAGGTCCGCGTGAAGGCCGGCGGGAACGACTACTCCGGAACTACCGCAGGTCTGGATGTGAGCGGTGCTCTGAAAATCCTTCGTGACGATGGCCGGCAGGAGTTGCTGGTGGCAGGGGAAATTACCGAAGTGAGATAAAAGCGGGTCCACGCCCGTTCGATCCAGAATGATTCTTACAGTGCAGGAACACGATGCTTCTGGTGATTGACGTTGGCAATACAAACACGAGTTTGGGAGTTTTCAAAGAGCGGACGTTATGCGCGCAGTGGCGCCTGTCCACTAATCGCGAGCAGACCGCCGACGAGTATGGCATCCTCAGCCGGAATCTTTTCACTCTGGGTGGAATCCAGCCTGGCGAGATTAAGGCCATGATGGTGTCCAGCGTGGTGCCAACGCTTAATCCTGTTATTCAGGAGATGGCTGAACGCTACTTCCATCTCAAACCTTATTTCCTCGGCCCGGGGATGCGGACCGGAATGGCTATCCACTACGATAATCCTCTGGAAGTGGGAGCGGACCGGATTGCGGACAGTGTTGCGGCATTTGAAAAATACGGCGGTCCCTGCATCGTCGTGGATTTTGGCACAGCCATCACGTTCGATGCCGTCTCTGAAAAAGGCGAATATCTGGGAGGCGTGATTGCGCCGGGGATCGGTATTTCGGCGGAGGCTCTGTTCACGCGCGCAGCCCGTCTGCCGCGCGTCGAGATTCGAGAGCCCGAAAAAATTATCGGAACCAACACGGTTTCCAGCATGCAGGCAGGACTATTCTACGGGTCTGTTGGGCTGGTGGATGGAGTTCTCGACCGCATGGGGACCGTGCTGGGTCCCAAAACACGAGTAATAGCCACCGGGGGGCAGGCGGCGTTTATTGCTTCTGCATTGAAGCACAAGCCTCCGGTGGATCCATTCCTTACTCTTGAAGGGTTGCGGATCATCTACGAACGGAATCTCTCCGCCGCTCATCGCAAATAGCATTGGATAATTACTTTAATTACTTCACCGAAATCGAAGAGTGCTTTCAGCGGGCACGGGGAAGTACGGCTTTGCTTTCCACTCTGGACTGGGCGCTCATCGAATCTTGGAAAGAAGCCGGAATTCCGGTGGAAGCCGTCCTGGCTGGGATTGAACGCACGTTTGAGAAGTACCACAAGCGGCCGCAGCGGTTTCGGAAGGTCAACAGTCTTACCTACTGTTCGCAGGAGGTATTGCGCGCTGCAGAAGAGGCAGGCAATGTTAAGGCTGGGGCCGGCCGGGGGGGAATGGGTAAGGATGAACCGGTTTTTGCAAGGAGCGACGCAATCGATTTTCTCAAGCGCAACGCCGAGATACTCGACCAGGCCTCGAAGTTCCAGGTAGCCGAGGGACAAAGCGTTTTGGCCCAGGATTTCAGCGACGCGGCAAAAACACTGTCGGCAATTATTGCGAGTGATACTGATTGGGACGCAGATCCCGAAAGTCTTGAGCGGCAGTTGACGGTCCTTGAAGACAAGCTTTCGGCTTCTCTCACGCGTGCTGCGTCCGTCGAACTGCTGACTGATTTGCGAACCGAAATGGACCGTGCGATGGCTCCTTACCGCAGAAATATGGGCAGGGGAGAGGCGGAGTCGCTGGAGAGACGATTCATCAAAAAGGGCCTCTTTGAGCATTACAATCTTCCCCGGCTGAGTTTGTTTTATATGTAAGTGCGCGTGGAGCCTCAATGTGCTGGCTTTGTGGCTGCCGCATGGTCTGTCTGGTCAACGTCAAAGGGGTGATCTGTGCCGTTTGAAATTTGCCCCCAAAAACTCGTTTACGGCGGCGAAGCGCTTGGCCACGCAGAGGGACGTACGGTGCTGGTTCCGCGCGCGCTGCCGGGCGAGCGTCTGGAAGTTGAAACCGTACGCGTTGCCAAAGGCGTTGTTCATGCCAGACCTCTGCGTATTCTGGAGGCGGCGCCCAAGCGCATCAGCCCACCTTGCCGCTACTTCGGCCAATGCGGCGGGTGTCATTATCAGCATCTTGATATCGCGCATCAGTTGCAATGGAAGTCGCAGATTGTCCGGGAGACGTTGCTGCGGATTGGAAAAATCACCTGGGACCGCGAGATCAGAATCCACCAGGCAGACCCCTGGAATTACCGCAACCAGGCCCAGTTGAAAGTCGCCGCCAATACATCCGGCGAAGTTGCGTTGGGTTTCTTTCAGGGCGAATCTCACCAGCTTGTTCCGATTGAAGAATGCATGATTCTTTCTCCTCGCCTGAACCAGGTTCTCGTGCAGCTTCGGAAACCGCATCTGCTGGGCAGGTTGCGTGGCTGCTGGGAAGTTGACTTGTACGCTGACGATCAAGACGAACGGGTGCGAATCTCTCTTTACGGAAGTCCAGAGGCGGATGAACCTGGACGGCTGGCAGAGGACTTGATGATGCAAGTGAATGCCGTGGTTGCTGTGGCCTTTCATGAAAGACGGGACACCCGGGTGTTCGGACAACGCGACTTCATTTATCGCGTTGGGGAGTTTAAGTTTCGGATTAGCGCCGGGGCGTTTTTTCAATACTCGCGTTATCTTCTTCCGGAATTAGCAGCCGCGGCAACCGAAACAGCACCCGGAGATCTCGCGCTTGATCTATATGCGGGCGTGGGTCTATTCACCCTGCCGCTCGCCCGGCGCTTCCGGCAGGTGATCGGCGTGGAATCGCATCCGGCAGCTGCGCGCGATTTGAAAGCAAACGCCGCAAACCACGCGTTGGAACATGTGCGGGCAGTTGGACAACCGGCGTCTGATTTCCTTCGCCGCTTCGCACAGATACAGCCGGACCTGGGGGTCCTTGATCCTCCCCGCTGTGGTGCCGAGAAATCCACTCTGAAATATCTGGTTGATTTGCAGCCCCGTCGTGTTCATTATGTTGCGTGCCACCCGCCCACATGGGCGCGCGATCTGGCCTACCTGCTCGGCAGGAACTATTGTCTGGAGGGGGTTGAGATTTTCGACTGCTTCCCGCACACCTATCACATCGAATGCCTTGCACGTCTTGTCCGTCAGGACCATGCTGCCTGATGAAGAATCCTTTGTTGATTTTGGCAGCTTGTTTCGCTCTCGGCGTGCTGACGGCGCACGCGCTTACCCCCGGCTTCGACGATATCTCCTTGCTGCTTGCAACTGCTTCCGGCTGCCTTCTGCTTGGGCTGTTTTCTCTTTGTCGAGATTGGATTATTGCCTCTGCGACCCTGGCACTTGCGGGTTTTGTTTTTGCGGGTATGGCGGCCGGCGCCGCTTTTCAATACCGTTTTCTTCCCAATGATGTGCATAACCTTGCCGCCTGGGGGTCGAACCTGAATAAGGATGTGGTCACGGAAGGAGTGATTGCCAGTAGTCCGATTCGCGGACGTAACAGTTTTAGGTTTGATCTTGAGTGCAGAAAGATTCAGTGCGATGGAAAATGGCGGCATGTGCGGGGCCAAATCCAGGTCCGCTTATTCACTCCTGCCAATGGCCAAAGTTGGGCGGCTGCCGAGAACCTCAACCTTCGATACGGTGACCTGGTTCGAGCCCCTGTTCGGTTTGAAAAGCCATATGTTTATCAAAACCCGGGAAGTTTTGATTTTCGCTGGTGGCTGGAAGCGATCAATGACATTTCGTGGGAAGGCAAGATCAGAAACCCGTTATTGGTTCAGAAACTCTCGGTGTCACAGGTATCCCGTTTCTCAATGCTTGTTGAGGCTGTCCGGTCGAGCCTCCTGCGCGGAATCGACCGCTTGTACCCTTCCTGGTCGCCTGAAGGACGTGTTGGGGCTGTGCTGAAAGCTGTGCTTTTGGGAGACCGTTCATCGCTCGACTCGGACACCGTGGAAAACTTCCGTCAGTCGGGGTTGTATCACCTGTTGGTAATTTCAGGTTTGCATGTGGGGCTGCTGGCGTCTGTGCTTCTTTTTTTCTTATATCTCCTGCGTGTCGGAGAATCCTGGAGAGCGGGATGGCTCCTGATTTTTCTTGGGACATATTCGTTGCTGGTCGAGCAGCGAGCGCCTACACTGCGCGCCTCTCTGATGATTGCGGCTTACTTAGTGGGCCGTTACCTCTACCGTGACCGGTCGGCGTTAAACGCGGTTGGACTATCTGCGCTGATACTGCTCTTTCACAGACCTGCCTGGCTTTTTGAGGCTGGCTTCGAGCTTTCTTTTTCGGCAGCCCTGATGATTGCCGGGCTGGCGCTTCCGGTCCTTCAGCGCACAACAATTCCTTATCGGAACGCTCTGCTGCGCTTGAAAGATCTGGACCGAGATATCAATTTAATTCCGCGCCATGCTCAATTCCGGGTGGAAGTTCGCATGCTGATCGGCTGGCTGAAGGGGACGTTTTCCTTCATGGAGCGGCATCCTGCTATTTGTGAGCACGCCATAACATTGCCCTTCCGAATCGTCTTTTGGGTGGCAGATCTGGTGCTGTTCTCCGCGATTATTCAGATTGGGCTGTTGATGCCCATGGCGGAGACTTTTCACCGAATTGCGATCGTCGGAATTGGATTAAACACGCTGGCGTTCCCTCTAATGACATTGCTGATCGCTCTGGCCGTGCCTACTGTCGTGCTCGCCGCAACAGTGCCAATGCTAGCCATGCTCCCGGGAAGATTGTTGTTCTGGGTCACAACTATTCTTCTGACATTGACCGAGTACCGAGGCGAGCCTTTATGGATGTCATATCGGGTTCCAGGACCGCCTTTGTGGGTGGCTTTGGGCTTTGCAGCGGCGGTAATCGCCATTGCAGTGACCCTAGGCCGTGGGTGGTTTGTATTGGTGGTCTCCGGCTGCTTGTTCATAACATTCGCTGTTCTGGTGGTTTCATACCCATTCCCACCCCAAATCCCGAGACGGAAGCTAGAGGTAACAGCTCTTGATTGCGGCAGGGGTGATGCGATCTTCGGCGTACTGCCTGACGGTACTACCCTGCTTGTCGATGCTGGTGGGAAGGAACATTTTGGGCCGGACATCGGACGTTGGAACCCGGGGGAAGAAATCGTTTCTCCTTACCTGTGGTCCCGCGGCATCAAGAAAATCGACA
>JAJYJL010000447.1 GCA_021789565.1 Acidobacteriota bacterium | reverse complement strand
ACAAAACGCACATATCCAGCTATTTCGCCAACACGTTTTGAAGCCCCGCTGAACACTTCCAACGCCCCTAAAAGGCCCGGTGCGCCAGCCTCTGCTTCCCTGATATAATGGCGACAGAAACCAATTCAATCGCTGCACGTTCACGCCCCTGGAGGACCGCTGGATGCGTCTTGAAATGCGCCAACTCGAAAAGCTCGACCGTTATCGCTGGCTGGTCCCGCGCGGAACCAAATCCGGCATGCTGACGGATGCGCTGATCTACGCCGACGAGAAACTGCTGGAAGACCTGCTGAAGGACCTGTCGCTCGAGCAGGCTGTCAACGTAGCGATGCTGCCGGGCATCGTGGGGCGGTCGCTGGCTATGCCGGACATCCACCAGGGCTACGGATTCCCCATTGGCGGCGTGGCGGCTACCGATCCGGCGGAAGGCGGAGTGGTCTCGCCGGGCGGCGTGGGTTTTGACATCAACTGCGGCGTGCGGCTGTTGGCCAGCACCTTGACGGCGGTCGATGTTCGCCCAAAGATTCGCGAGCTGGTCAACCAGCTTTTCCGCGACGTTCCTTCCGGCGCGGGCCGCAAAGGTTCCGTCGAGCTCTCCTACAAAGACCTGGAGCGCGTGATGGTGGAGGGTGCCGGATGGATGGTCCGGAATGGTTACGGCGAGCCGGACGACGTGGAACACAGCGAGGAGAATGGCGCGATCGATGGCGCCGACCCCTCGGCTGTGGGTGACAAGCCGCGCAAACGCGGCTTCGCGCAGGTGGGCACACTCGGTTCCGGTAACCACTTTCTGGAAGTGCAGTACGTGGAGCGTGTCTTCGAGCCGGAAATCGCCCGGCGCTTCGGCCTCTACGAGAATGAGGTCGTGATTCTGATCCACTCCGGCTCGCGTGGGTTCGGCCACCAGGTCTGCACCGACTACCTGCGCGACATGGACCCGGCCATGCGCCGCTACAAGCTCGATTTGCCGGACCGCCAGCTTGCCTGCGTGCCGGCCAACTCGCTGGAAGGCCAGGCGTATCTGGGAGCCATGCGCGCTTCGGCCAATTTTGCCTGGGCCAACCGCCAGGGCATCACCCACTTTACCCGTGAAGCCTTCAAGCGCATCTTCGGGCAGAAGGAACATCTGCGCCTGGTCTACGACGTCTGCCACAACATCGCCAAGCTGGAATGGCATCGGGTGAACGGCCGGGACCGCCGCGTGCTGGTGCACCGCAAGGGAGCAACGCGCGCGTTTCCTGCGGGCCGGCCGGAAATTCCCGCGGCCTATCAAGACATCGGGCAGCCGGTGCTGATTCCGGGTTCGATGGGCACGGCATCGTATGTTCTGGTGGGAGCGCAAGGGTCGCTCGATGAAACTTTCGGGACCACCTGCCACGGCGCCGGCCGCGTGATGAGCCGCACCGCTGCCAAGAAGTCACCTTATGCGATGGACGCTCGCGAGCGCCTGGAGAAGCAGGGCGTGATTGTGCGCTCCGAAACACGCGACGGCATCTCGGAAGAAATTCCCGAAGCCTACAAAGACGTGGACGCCGTCATCAACGTGGTCCACAACGCCGGGCTCTCGCGCCGCGTCGCGCGTTTGAAGCCGATGGGAGTGATTAAGGGGTGATGCCAAATGCCCAAGTGAAGTCAACCAACTTCACCCTCGCCTACTCGCTTGTTGGAATTCTCTCTGTTATTGCTTTATGCAACAGGCGAGCCGCCTGGAAGGCCTGGTTGGCTTCGTCGCGCGAGAGCGTGTCCGGCTCTCCCGGGTATCGGAACTTCCAGGCATATTCGGTAAGAGGGACTGCGCGTTCAACGACGCTTGCTAGCTCCGGTTCCAGCTCGACACAAGCGTGTCCAAGTTCCTCAATGCTGTGAGTTTTTCGAAAGGGTTTATCGTGCCAAGCCAGGAAAGCCTTCAATGTTTTCTCCGCGGCCTGCTGTGCATGAAAAGCAGCATCAGGCCACAAACTTTCGTCTTCAGAGGAGAGAGCGTGAGCGCAAGCTTTCAAATCGAACTGGACCTTTTGCAGCCAGGCGCGGACATCTTCGGCGCGCGCGTCATCAGGCGCCATGCAGCATTCTCCCCTCGCGCAGCGCCGTCCCTGGAAGCGAAGCCTTCAGCCCTCGGCGTGGTTCGAAGTATGAGCGGGTGCAGACAACGACGTCAGCGGCAACACCTGTGCCACGAAGTGCTTCATAGGCAAGCCTGCTTCTTCGCCGCTCCGGTGGCGCCTCGTCTGGAACCACGACCAACAGGTCGTAGTCGCTGCTGGCGTCCGCCTCGCCGCGTGCTCTTGATCCAAACAAATATACCTGGACGGGCTGATATGCTTCGACCAGACGTCTGACGATCTCGTCCAGAACCGGGTCTGCTGGGTCGAAGCTGGGGTCTCTTTGCGGTTTCATGGCTAGGCGAGGGCCTCGTCCCGAACATGGTGAAGGGGAATTCGGGCTGGTTTTTGGGAGCTGTCGAAGTAGTAAGCTGCCACTGCTTCCTTTACGTTCTGGCGAAGAGCTTCCCAGTCATCAGCCTGCGTGACGATGCTTTCGGTCAGGTACTCCGCCACAAAGCCCCGGTCACCTTCCTGTGTGACCTCAAAGACAATCTCGTCCATGCAGATCAGATTACAGCTTCGGGGCTTCAGTGGCAAGAGCTCAGCGGTGCTCGCTGGTCCGGAGAGAGTCGCATCGTATACGGGAGCAGAGAGCACCGGCCACAGGACGCGACCGGTGTTCTCACTTTATGGATTCTGTCTGGAATGCGCTGATGGGGGGACGATCAGCCGTTCATTTGCTGGGCGAGGTAATTCTGCAGACCCACTTGTTCGATCAAATCAAGCTGAGCTTCGAGAAAGTCGACGTGTTCTTCCTCGTCCTTCAGGAGGACCTCGAAGAGGTCGGCGGAGGCGTTGTCGCCCTCTTTGCGGGCGATGGCGATGTAATTGTTGTAATCCTCAACAGCACCTTTTTCCAGGTTCAGATCGTTCTGGAGCTGCTGTTGAACGTTTTTCCCGATTTTGAGTTTCGGGAAATCGTTCAGGTTCGGAATTCCTTCCAGGAAGATGATGCGCTCAATCAGTGCCTCGGCGTGTTTCATTTCGCCGATCGCCTGCTTCTTGATTTCAGCGTAGAGCCGCTTGTAACCCCAATTGCTCTGCATCTCGCCGTGGAGAAAGTACTGGCTGATGGCCATCAATTCTTCGCTTAAAGCCTTCTGGAGAGCGTCGATTACGGCTGCTTTTCCCTTCATGTCAGATGTTCTCCTTTCACACACTAATCTATCAAGTTTTCGGGGGGACATCCAGAAAGTTTCGGCCAGCGGCGGTCAGGCCGGGTCGGCGTCAGGACGCCGGAGCTTCCGGATCGCTCTTCTTTTCGCGCACGTGGGCAATCAGGTCCCGCACACTGTTGGCAAGCTGCACCACCTCGCCCTTGCCCTGAACGTCAAACTCGATTTCGTAATTGCCTGCCGCGGCGTGGTCCACCGCCGCCTTCAGATCGAGCAGCGGCTGCACCACTTCCCTGGGCAGGACGTAGCTGACCCAGATGCTGATCAGCAGGACGAGCAGCGAGACATAGCCCAGCACCCGTTCGGCGCGGACCATCAGGTTGCGGGCGTCAACGTGATCGGCCTCGACGCGGTTCCAACTTCGGTGTTCGAGTGCTGTGGCCTCGCCCAAGAACGAACTTGCCGATTCCTCAAGCCCGGAGGAAACGGATTGAAGGACGGGATCTTCGGTTCCGGCCGCTGCGATCTCGGAGTCAAACTTGCCGGTTCGATCGTGCAATTCCCGGACCACGCTGGCCCTGCTGCGGCGGTGCGCCCCGCGCAGGATTCGGTTCAGGTCCGCCTCGTAGGAAAGGACGGCGCCGCGAAGCCGGTCCATCCGGGGCTGGCCAGCCTGGCTGATGCGCTGGGCCGCCTTGCGCATTCCCTGCTGGTAGGCCACAAGATCGGCCTGCATTTTCATGATCGCAAGGGCCTCCTGGGGCTGCATCCTGCGAAACCGCTGGATCATCTTCCGGAGGTCCTCAACGGTCTGCTGGGTGGCCTGGAGGTCTGCGGAATCGTGAAGCAGAAAGTAGTTCCGTTCAGTGCGCTGGGCGTCGAGCATGACGATGGAAGCGCGCTCCGCCTGCATGGCCAAGGCTGCGTCGACGCTCACAATGCGGTCAACGATCCAGCCCATTCTGACCAGGTAATAAACGGCCAGCAGGATGACGGGAACCAGAATCAGCCGAACAATGGCAAGGCTGTATGCGATCCTGCGCCGCATGGACTTCGACCGGGCAAAAACTCTTGGCAGGCGCTGGTGTCTCCAATCCATTCTGCAGTCTCCCAAGCCGTAACTGGCAATCCACCCGAAGTCCGGGGCAATGCGGGCTTTCCAAGGAATGAAGCCCTGCGCGGGGCAATAAAAGGCATCTTACCTGAAATAGCTGCGGGGAGGGAAGGCTTACCGGTTTGCGGCCCTCTGGAAAACGGCTTCTTCAATCTTGATCATCATTATTTGGGAGGGAACTTTGGACTTACCCCGCGCGTATAACTTTATGAAGGTTGCTTCCCGAAGAAATGGAGGGTCTTGCCATGTTTTGTCCCAAGTGCGGAAAAGAATATTCGTATTCGGTCAATTTCTGCTCGCAATGCGGCACCGAAATGCATCCTCCCATAAGGCCGAACAGAAAACTCATGCGCTCGCGCACCGAAGAGAAGATTGCAGGCGTGTGCGGAGGCTTCGCGGAGTACCTGGAAATTGACGTCACGCTGGTGCGCCTGATTTGGCTGGCGGCGTTGTTCCTCGGAGGCTGGGGCTTCATCGCCTATATCGTCGCGTGGATTGTGATGCCGCTGGAGCCTGAGCCGCGGCACGCCAGCTCGGCCGCGCAAACAGTAACGCCCCTGTCACAGCCGGCGGCGAATTCGTAAGGTACCGGACGATTTGAGAGGTTTTCAGATCACCAGAAACTGGACTACAAACAGCGCGGCAAAAATGTAAGTAAGCGCGGGGCATTCGCGCCAACGGCCGGTTGCCATTTTGGCCACAGAATAGGCAACCAGGCCAAAGGCAATGCCGTCTGCGATGCTGAAGGTGAGCGGTATGCCGACAAGGATGAGGAATGCGGGAAGGTATTCCGTCGGGTCGTCCCAGTTGAATTCGCGGACCACCTTCAGCATCATCGACCCCACAACGATCAGGGCCGGAGCAAGGGTTGGATAACGAATGGAGGAGCCATTGGCCGTGCTGACTTCAACACCGCCGCCGATCATAGACGCCAGGGGGCTGAAGAACATGGCGGCCAGCAGCAGGGGTCCCGTCACCATGTTGGCGAGACCGGTGCGCGCTCCGTCTGAAACGCCGGCGGCCGACTCGATGTAGCAGGTGATGGTTGAGGTGCCGAGTCCGGCGCCGACGGTGGTTCCCACAGCGTCGGCAAACAATGCATGTCCCGCCCGGGGTAGTTTGCCCTCCCGCAACAACCCGGCCTGCTGGCCGACCCCAACCAGCGTTCCGATGGTGTCAAACAGGGCCAGGTAAAACAGCACAAAGATGGCCGCGCCCAGCTTAGAAGGCGCGAGCGCAAAAAGCCCGTGCAGATCAAATTTCAAGAATGTGGGTGACAGATGGATCTGGGTTGAGAAGAGACCGTGAAAATGGATGAGACCAAAGGCGGCGGCGATTGCGGTGGTGGCCAGTATGCCCAGCAGGATCGCTCCGCGCACCCCGAAGGCCAGCAGCACCACCAGCACCAGCAACCCGAGCACGCTGGCCAGGGTTGCCGGCTGGCTGAAGTCTCCTAGCCGCACCAGCGTCCCGGGGGAGCCGACAACCAGCCCGCCGTATTCGAGGCCGATCAACGTGATGAAAAGTCCAATGCCGGCGGGGATGCCGCGCTTGAGCGAATCGGGAATCGAGTTGACGATTTTGGCCCTAATGCCGGTCGGGGTGATGGCGATGAAGAATATGCCCGCCAGCAGTACCGCGCCCAGGGCCTGTTGCCACGTCAATCCAAACCCCAGGGGGGCTGCGGCACAAAGCGTGTATACGAAGAAGAAGTTTTCTCCCATGCCCGGCGCCAGCGCAACCGGATAGTTGGCGATCAGTCCCACCAGAAAGGTGGAAAGGGCCGCGGCCAGGCAGGAGGCGCAGAGGACGGCCTGGAAATTCATGCCGGCCTGTGAGAGAACCCCCGGCTGCACAAAAATGATGTACGACATGGCAAGGAACGTGGTGACACCGCCCACGACCTCCCTTTGCAAGGTTGTACCGTTGGCTTCAAGCTGGAAATACTGCGAGATCCATTTCTTCATTTGGCGCCTGAATTCGACTAACACCGGCGGACAGCAGGTCAGCCGTTCTTAGCATTATTGCAATGGGAAGTGCAAGGGCTTCTTCAGGATTGGCCCGATTTTCGGCTTTATCCCAAGATCCTGCGCAGCTCTGGGGCTTGGTCGGGGTTCTTGCGCAGTATGGTGCGCTTGAGGCGGGCGAACTCATCGCGGTCGATTCTCTGGACGGTGCCGCGGCCACGATGGGGAGTGAAGGCCAGGACGTGGTCGAGATCGGGCTGGCGCTGGAGAGGATTCTGGAACCGCACGGCCAGATGTGGCGGGCAGAAATCGACCAGGGAACCCATCCCAACGTCCCGGCCATTTGAAGCCGCACGTGCCACTCCGCGGAGCTCTTTGCGATCGGTTTCGTAGCAGAGAAACAGATCGCCCTGCTCCACTTCTTCGCGCACGTGACGGAGGCTAGAGGCGCTCTTGATCCAGCCTTCGTCGCCCATGGGATAGATGCCGCCAGCCCTTGAAC